>JAEEYS010000176.1 GCA_016288255.1 Bacillota bacterium | reverse complement strand
CCTTCTATCAAAGGCACCGTTACAAAACTGTTCCCCTGCTGCTTCAACAAAAGGCCCATGGATCTTGCCGTTTCATTGATCTTTGTTAAGAGTTCCTGTCTTTCGGCATCAACGGACCGCAGTATCTTGTCATATTCTTCTCTGTATTGATTCCCTTCAAAAAGCTTGGGTATCTGGATCTTCACTTGCTTTACGAATTCTTCCATGTCTTCTTTGAAGGCGCTGCCCAGTCCCGCTTTCAACAAGATCGGTTTTGGGGATTCCGGTTGTTCAAAATGATATACAAATACGATATCGTCCGGAACGGCTTCTTCTTTCGCTTTTTTTCTTACAATGGAATTGGTAAAACTTTTTCTGCCAGTACCGGAAGGCCCTTCCACAAAGATATGATACCCCTCCTGATTGACCCGAAGCCCAAAAGCAATGGCGTCTACCGCTCTTTTTTGCCCTATGATCTCTTTTGATGATCCGATCTCCGACACCAATTGAAATCCCAAAGAAGCGGGATCTATTTTATTACACAACTCTTTCGTTGTCAGTTTCTTCATTTAGTCATCCACCTCCGAAAATCTCGATTATCCTTATTTTATCATAAAGGATTCCATGTTGAAATAAAAACTCATACAGAATTATAAAAACATGCTTTTTCA
The DNA here is from genome assembly GCA_016288255.1 of Bacillota bacterium. Lineage (GTDB taxonomy): Bacteria > Bacillota > Tb-RUG-66 > Tb-RUG-66 > Tb-RUG-66 > Tb-RUG-66. The sequence goes on along the minus strand of JAEEYS010000176.1, from coordinate 8,860 downwards.
ATGAACAAACACAAACTTGTTTTCTTTCCTGTCAAAGAAAGAGGATAAATTTATTTTTTTCTGTCATTTTTGTGTTACACTAATAAATATATGAGAAGTAAACTCGGAAAATCAGAATAAGGACTTGAGGTAATGTTAGTTTATCAGAGAAGCCGCTCTTTCCGTAAATTTTTAGAGCAGCGAGACGATTTATTGATACAGTTCAAACAAGGCGATTTAAATAAAAGAGAATTTATCGAGGCCAATTTGGCTACGATCGACAGAATGGGTTTAAAGCCCTTTACCAAAATCGATTCTTTTGAAAAAGGCGTCTACACCTATCAGTACTACAACATGATGGCAAAATATACTTATTTAAATGCCAAAGACGTCTACAAAAAAGGAAAACACATGAAACAATATGAACAAATGATCAAAGAGGTGGACGCTTTTTACCGATTAAAAGATGATACCACCTATAAGTTGCTGCGCTTTTTAGAGTTTGAGAACACAGAAGCCTATTATATCAAAGTCAAATCGCCTTTTTTAAAGGACAAACTGTTTGAGATCGTCATTACGAAACCGGAACAGGTGATTCTACACTCCAAAAATCCGTGGCTGAGATCCAAATTGGAAGAATATCATGTCTTTTTGCCGGGAACCAAATTTTCTTTGGCTGATGCTTATGTAAATCAAAAATATTAAGAGGCAAAATCGATTTTACCGCCTGTATTTTGATATGACTTTTCCGCTGTTGTGTTCGTCGGATATGATCTTCCCCTCCTTCTATCCGCTGTGCGACTTTTTTAACGTAAATAGACAATTCGGCATTTTTATGGTATGATATGATATAAATTATGCAGTCATGATTTTCATAAACTTTTCATAATCTTTTCATAGTTTTTTCATACAATTTTTCATAATCCATTTCATCGTTCTTTTCATCATTTTCTCATAATATTTTCAAAATATCTTTTTAAACAATCCATTACAAACTCTATTCATAACAATCATTACAAAAGAAAAAGAAGGAACATCATTCGCACAAGGGAGGTGTTACTTTATCTGATATCGGTAACTGATAAAATCTAACAAGATAAGGTATCACAAAAAAACGCTTCACTTTGTGATACTATGCCAAGAAAAGGAGGTTTCTTTCTTGAAAAAATTATTAGCATTTTTATTAGTAATCGCAATGGTATTTTCTTTCAGCTTGATCGGCTGTACTCCCAGCGACAATCCTGATGATGATACCAGTGGTGGAGAAACGGCATCCGGACCTAATGTATTCAACGTAGCAATCCCCGCGGAACCGAGAAGCATGGATCATCATATCGAATATGTACAGCAAAGCCAAGATATTATGTTCAGTATTTGGGAACCGCTGGTCAAATTTGACAACGGGACAGTTGTCGGTTCCGGCGCAGAATCTTGGACAGTGAACGATGACAAAACTGTCTTTACATTCAAGATCAGAGAAGGTATGAAATGGACTGACGGCGAACCGCTGACAGCAAAACATTATTATGATGCTTTTGAAAGACAGTTCAACCCGGGCACAAATACCCCTTATGGCAACCTTTCCAATACTTTCTTAAATGGTACTGCATACAATTCCGGCGAAATCACAGATTTCAGCCAAGTCGGCGTAAAAATGCCGGATGATTATACTTTGGAACTGACCACAGCGGAACCTTGCGACTATTTCTTGAGTTTCCTTTGCTTCTCCGCTTTTCTGCCCATCAGATTAGATATCGTAGAAAACCAAGGAGAATCTTATGGTGCGGAAGCAGCCGGCTTGGAATTCTGCGGCGCTTACAAAATGACCAAATGGGAACATGAATCCCTCATCACTTTGGAAAAGAATCCGGATTATTGGGACGCTGATAATGTAAAGATCGATACGGTCAATATGCATATCGTTTTAGACGCCAATACCAGAGCGAACATGTTCGACAACGGCGAATTGGATTTCATTGAACTGGAAGCAGCGCAATATAAGCAATACGAAAACTCCCCCTATTTGGATCAATTCTTGTCCGGGACGGTTCGTATGCTGATGTTCCAATGCACCGACAAATATTTGTCCAATCCGAACCTTCGCGCAGCTATGGGCTGGTCTCTTGACCGCGCGTCCATCGGCAAAGTATTGGAAGGAAAAGGAACCGGCGCGCAGCGTTTTGTACCGGATGTTATCGCCGGCGCAGACAAGCCCTATGCCGAAATGACACCGGAAGTAACAAGTTTTGCTCCGGAACAAGATATGGAAAAAGCAAAAGAATATTTACAAAAGGCATTAGATGATTTCGGTATGTCCGATGTCAGTGAATTGCCGGAATTTCCTTTGCTTGCTATCGACAATGAAAACGGCCGTTTGATCTCCGAAATGATCCAAGACAATTTGGATAAGAACCTGGGGATCAAAACAAAGATCGATATCAAACCGATGAAGCAAAAATTCGATGAAGAAGTAAAAGGCGATTTCGTTTTAAACTACACCGGCTGGGGTCCTGACTTCAACGATCCTATGGGATATCTGTATGCGTTCGATGCCAATGGTAACTACGGTTATACCAACTGGGACAACTCCGAAGTAGTTGAGATCCTGAAAAAATCAAAAGCAACTACCGACAGCACAGAACGTATGAAATATTTAGGTGAAGCGGAACAAGCCATCTTGGACGGTATGCCGATCATTCCGTTCATCTTCGAATCCAAACCGTATCTGTTAAGGGATACCGTAACAGGCATCCAAAGAAATATCGGCGGTATGGAACTGGACTTCATCCATGCTGATATCAAGCAGTAAAAAGATAAAAACTCATAAAAAAGACAGCTTTTAGCTGTCTTTTTTATTTATTGAATCCTTTATGCATTTATGGTATACTAGGATGTGTATTTATCATGATCAAGGAGGTGGGGTTGGTTCATATTCTAGCTATAAGTATTCGTAATATAATGTCAAAAAATAAAAAAGGAGAATTTACAGAATGAAAAAGTTATTAGCATTTTTACTAGTAATTGTAATGGTATTTTCTTTAGGTCTAGTTGGATGTACTACTGGTGGCAATACTGACGGCGAAGATGGCGGCGAAGATCAAACAACATCTGAACCTAAAGTGTTCAATGTAGCGATCCCTGCAGAACCAAGAAGCATGGATCATCATATTGAATACGTACAACAAAGTCAAGATATTATGTTCAGTATTTGGGAACCATTGGTAAAATTTGACAATGGTAAAGTTGTCGGTTCCGGTGCTGAATCTTGGACAGTAAACGATGACAAAACAGTCTTTACTTTCAAAATCAGAGAAGGTATGAAATGGACCGACGGTGAACCGTTGACAGCACAACATTATTTAGACGCATTTGAAAGACAGTTTAACCCGAATACCAATACTTCTTATACCAACCTCTCAAACCAATTCTTAAATGGTACCGCTTATACTTCCGGCGAAATCACAGATTTCAGCCAAGTTGGTGTAAAAGCATTAGACGATTATACATTGGAATTGACTACAGCTGAACCTTGCGACTACTTCTTAAGCTTCCTTTGCTTCTCTGCTTTCTTACCGATCAGAAAAGACATCGTAGAAAAACAAGGCGAAGGTTATGGTGCTGAAGCAGAAGGTTTGGAATTCTGCGGCGCATATAAACTTACAAAATGGGAACATGAATCTCTTCTCGTATTAGAAAAGAATCCGGATTACTGGGATGCTGACAATGTACATATCGACACTGTCAACATGCACATCGTTTTAGATGCTAACACAAGAGCAAATATGTTCGACAACGGTGAATTAGACTTCATCGAATTGGAAGCAGCACAATTCAAACAATACGAAGATTCTCCATACTTGGATCAATTCCAATCCGGGACAGTTCGTATGTTGATGTTCCAATGCACAGACAAATATTTGTCCAATCCGAACCTTCGCGCAGCTATGGGCTGGTCTCTTGACCGTGCGTCCATCGGCAAAGTATTGGAAGGTAAAGGAACTGGTGCACAACGTTTCGTACCTGACGTTATCGCTGGTACAGACAAACCATACGCTGAAATGACACCTGAAGTAACAAGCTTCGCTCCGGAACAAGATGTTGAAAAAGCAAAAGAATATTTGCAAAAAGCATTAGATGATTTCGGTATGTCTGATGTCAGCGAATTACCGGAATTCCCGTTGCTTGCTATCGACAATGAAAACGGTCGTTTGATCTCTGAAATGATCCAAGACAACCTTGCAACAAACTTAGGAATCAAAACAAAGATCGACATCAAACCGATGAAACAAAAATTTGATGAAGAAGTTAAAGGCGATTTCGTTCTGAACTATACAGGCTGGGGTCCTGACTTCAACGATCCGATGGGTTATCTGTATGCATTCGATGCTAACGGCAACTACAGCTATACAAATTGGGACAACTCCGAAGTAGTTGAAATCCTGAAAAAATCCAAAACAGCTACCGACGGTGCAGAACGTATGAAATATTTAGGTGAAGCAGAACAAGCCATCTTAGATGGTATGCCGATCATTCCTTTCATCTTTGAATCCAAACCTTATCTGTTAAGAGATAACGTAACAGGCGTTCAAAGAAATCTTGGCGGTATGGAATTAGACTTTATCCATGCTGACATTACACAATAAGAGAATCAATCGAATCAATCATAAATAAAAAAGATAGCCTTCGGGCTATCTTTTTTATTTATTGAATCCTTTTTGTTTTCGTGGTATACTGATAGAAAAATAATCGCGTTTACTTCCCTGCTATTTTTTTTTGTCCTGTTTGAGCTGTTTACTGATATTTGCTTATCTGTTTCGGTTTAAACTTTTTATTCTAAAAGTTAGTCTATTAAAAAGGAGGTGGTAGCAGCTTAGATCATATCATATCGCCTAGTAGGATATTCTCATATTGATTGATATCGGAATATTCTCAAATATAATAACAAAAAGTTATAAAAATCAAAAAAATAAAAAAGGAGAAAAAGTAAAATGAAAAAATTACTTGCATTTTTGTTGATCGTCGTAATGGTTCTCTCCATCGGCTTAGTTGGCTGCACCAACAACAATGATGACAACCAAGGCGAAGATGAACAGCAAGAAACTTCAGGTGAAAAAGTATTAAACTTAGTAATGGATTCAGAACCAAGCAGTATGGACATACACTATGCATATGTTCCTACTGTACAAAATGTAATGTATGCTATCTGGGAACCTTTGGTTCGCTTTGACAACGGTGCAGTTGTTGGCGCTGCAGCAGAATCTTGGACTGTAAATGATGACAACACTGTATTTACTTTCAAAATCAGAGAAGGTATGAAATGGACTGACGGTGAACCGTTAACAGCAAAACACTATTATGACAGCTTTGAAAGACAATTCAATCCGAACACCAATACTTCTTACGGAACACTTTCCAACACATTCTTAAATGGTACTGCATACAATGCCGGCGAAATCACAGATTTCGGCGAAGTTGGTGTAAAAATGCTGGACGATTATACATTGGAATTAACCACAGCAGAACCTTGTGATTACTTCTTAAACTTCCTTTGCTTCTCTGCTTTCTTACCGATCAGATTAGACATCGTAGAAAAACAAGGCGAAGGTTATGGTGCTGAAGCAAAAGATTTAGTATTCTGCGGCGCGTTCACATTAGAAGAATGGGCACATGAATCCCATCTTATTTTAAAGAAAAATCCGGACTACTGGAATGCTGAAAATGTAAAAATCGATAAAGTAAACTATGAAATCGTTATGGACGCAAACACCAGAGCAAACATGTTTGAAAACGGTGAAGTTGATGTTGTTGACTTGGAAGCAGCACAATATCTGCAATATAAAGATTCTCCATACATGAAACAATTCCAATCCGGCACAGTATATATGTTAATGTTCCAGATGAATGATAAAATCATGGCAAACGCAAATATCCGCGCAGCTATGGGTTGGGCTATCGACCGTCAGGCGATCGCTACCGTTCTCGAAGGGAAAGCTACCGGCGCACAACGTTTTGTTCCTGACGTTATTGCCGGTGCAGAAAAACCATATGCTGAAATGACTCCAAACGTAACAAGCTTTGCTCCTACACAAGATCTGGACAAAGCAAAAGAATGTTTGCAAAAAGGTTTGGAAGAATTAGGCTACTCTGATGTCAGCGAATTACCTGAAATCAAAATCTTAGCTATCGACAACGAAGATGGCCGTTTGATCACAGAAATGCTGCAAGATAACTTTGAAAAGAATTTAGGCATCAAATTAAAAATCGACATCAAACAGAAAAAACAAAAATATGATGAAGAAATCAAAGGTGACTTCGTTCTGAACTACACCGGCTGGGCACCTGACTTCAACGATGCAATGGGTTATTTATATGCATTCGACAGCAATGGTAACTACAGCTACACCAATTGGGATAATTCCGAAGTTGTTGAATACTTAAAACAATCCAAACAAGCAAAAACCAGTGAAGAACGTATGGAAGCTTTAGGAAAAGCAGAACAGGCTATCTTAGACGGTATGCCGATCATTCCTTTCGTATTCCATATCACACCTTACTTACAAAGAGATACCGTTACCGGCATTCAGAGAAATGTTGGTGGTATGAATCTTGACTACATTTATGCTGATATTACAGAATAATGTCAAATGAAATTTGATTCATCTATCATTGATGCATAACAAAAGAAGCCGTTCAAACAGAACGGCTTCTTTTTTATTTTCATTTGCTGATTATTTTATTTCTTATTTTTTAGCGGTATCTGGATAGTGCGCTCTTTCTCCCCCGATCAGCTTTGGACGAGTTCTGGCAAATACCACATTGGCCTCTCCGATTTTTTTGATATCAAGTCTAACGGGCACCGCCACCGGTCTTAAATGCATACCGATCAAGGTCTGCCCAATATCGATCCCCGCATGCGCTTGTATTTTTTCTACCACGACCGGATCTTCAAAATATTCCATTGCTTTTACTGCGATAGACCCCCCTGCGTGATACCAGGGAATCACAGTCACCGGATCCAACCGATACTCTTTTTGCACCTTTTTTTCCACTACCAACGCTCTGTTTAAATGTTCACAGCACTGCACTGCCAAATGGATGTTTTGTTCTTTTAACATCGGCAAGATCCCTCTTATAATGGCGTCTGCCACTTCCAAACTACCGTTGCTGCCGATTTTTTCTCCCAAAACTTCACTGGTACTGCAGCCCAATACCAAAATGTCATCTTTTTCTAAATTTGCCGCCAAAAGAAGTTTTCTGACTCCTTCTTGTATTTCGCTCGTGATCTTATTTAAGTCCATCTCTTCCACTCCTATTTGCATTTTTCTTCAGCCGAATATCTTCTCCCACAAATTTAAAAACATAGGATGTGCCGGCAATTCTGGAAAAAATCCGATCTCCATAGGTGTTTCTTAATTCTTTTAAATCCAGATTGCTGGAGATCAAAAACTTTTTGCCCAATAAAATTCGTTTGTTCAATATGTGAAACAACTGTAAAACAGCATATTCCGTCGTAATTTCCGCGCCCAGATCATCTATGATCAAAAAGTCCGAAAGGAGATAGTCTTCCATCTCTTCATTCTTCTCTTCCCCATGATCGAATTGGGAACTGCGGATATGATCCAATATATCATAATATGTTTTATAAACGACAGATCTGTTTTGATTCAAAAGCTCTCTTGCGATAGCGTGAGACATAAAGGTCTTGCCTCTGCCGGATTCTCCGTAAAACAGCAGATTTTTCTCTTCCTTTGCAAAATCAGCCACATACTTTAGCATTCCCTGCTTGATCAGCAAAATACGTTCTCTCGGACTGATCCCTTGTCCTTCTTCTTTTTGATCGGAAAAAAGCGTTTCATCAAAAGTATCAAAATTCTCTTTTTCCAATACTTTATCCAAACCGGAAAAAGCATATTTATATCTGATCTCTTCCTGCACATAACAGCTGCATTTTTGCCGAATGTTTCTGTCGTCATAAATAAAACCTTCGTCTTTGCACTTGCTACATCGAAAATGAAGACTGTCGTAGTCAACGGGAATACCATGTTCTCTCAAAAAGGCGTCTTTTGCCTGTTTTAACTGCGTATAAGTTTCCTTTAGTCGCACGATCTCTTCCAATGACTTTTGATCCCTCTTTTGAAGCATCAGAAGCAAGGAAAAGTTGCAGTTTCGCATTTCTGTTCTCAGGCTCCGATATTCCGGATACTGACTGCTTAACATTTCCACTCTTCGATCCCGCTCTTTGTAAGCTGCTTCTTTTCTTTTTTTCATTTCCGCTTGAATCAATAAAGGAATCTCTTTCAAACAGGCCGCTCCTTTCCCGTGATTGGAACATGGATCTCTTCCACCATTCCATTATACTGATTTTTTCCCAATATGGAAATATTTTTATCATCAAATATCCGTTAATTTCTTTTCCAGTTCCGTAAAGAAATCTTCATCATAGTCCTCATTTAAATCTACTTTTGCCTTTTTCCCTCTATTTCCATGCTCTTTCGTCTTTGTTCCTTTGTTTTCAAAAGCTTGCTGCTCTTTCGTTTTAAACTCCGTCATATATCGTTCCGCTTCTTCTGCCGTATGCACCCCATTGTCATACCAATCTTTCAAAATCGCGTCGATATATTTAAAATTGGGGCTGTGGATGGCTACCGATTGCTCGCAGGCTTTTAGTATCACGTCTTGAGGCATCCCCCATTCTTTACGCCATTTATGATATAATTTTTCTTCCGGCAAGCTCAAAAGACGGTTGAACCGCAGCAGTCTGATAATCGAATTGGTATCTTCCTTCCATGACTGCATTTTTTCCACCTGGTTTTTTGCGTCCTCTTTTGTTTTGATATGAAGTTTAAACCAATCTTCCGCGATCTTATGGATATATTGGATG
>JAEEYS010000175.1 GCA_016288255.1 Bacillota bacterium | reverse complement strand
TTTATTCTTTGCGGTGATATATTTTTCCGCTGGCAGAAAAAATCGGAAGAAGGGCAAATAAAAACAACACTGCCAAAAGACAGTGTTGTCGATGAAATCATAAAACAAATGAGTATCGTTAGCTTTGAGAAGGAACATAAGGGATGATCGCTTCAGCCAATTTGGAAGCGGTCATAGACTGTAAAACGACTTTGCCCGGTCCGGTGATCACGGTTTCAAAAAGACCTTCACCGCCAAACAGCACATTTTTGACGCCTTTTACAGATTGGATATCAATAGAGCAGGTAGGATCCATCAGCGCTACCACGCCTGTATCGCAAACCAGTCTTTCGCCCGGGTTTAGATCATATTCTACGGCATGACCGTCGATTTCCAAAAAGACGATACCGGGCCCTGTGATTTTCTGCATGATAAAACCTTCACCGCCAAATAATCCTGCGCCGAATTTCTTCTGGAAGAAGAGGGATAAGTCGATATCGGCACTTCCTGCCATAAATGCTCGTTTTTGACAAATGATACTTTCGCCTGCTTGTAATTCTTTTACCATGATCGCTCCGGGGAAAGAAGAAGCGAACGCGATCTCAGCGGGAGCTTCTGCCGTATAGCGTGTCATAAACAGACTTTCACCGCTGAACAATCTTCCCAATCCTTTCTTGAATCCGCCTTCCGCTTTGTTTTCTCTGACGATAGGGCCTCTTTGCCAAGTACGGCCGCCGGCTTCGCTTAAGATCGTTTCTCCTGCTTCCAGTTCACAAATCAAAACGGGTAAAGAACCACCTTCAATAGAATATTTCATAAATAAAATCCTCACTTTTGTTCATTGTTACAGTAATAATAGATCTACTGCCATTTTTATTATAAAAGATGAAAAGATATTTGGGTAGTCTTTTTAGTAAAAATAGGGATATTTTATGAACATATTAAGAAAAAACAGAGGCTAAAGCGGTGGGAGCGAAGATCCCTTTGTCCGTTACCACACCGGTCACAAGGTTTGGCGGCGTAATGTCAAACGCGGGATAATACCCTTTTACGCCTTCTTTCGCAGTTTTGACACCCATTGCTTCCGTTACAAGAAAACCATCCCGCTCTTCGATCTCAACACTGTCTATAGTGGGATGTTTTAAGCTGGGAATGCCGGATACATAATAGGGGATATGGAAATAATCTGCCGCCAAAGCGATTTGAAAAGTGCCTACTTTATTGACGACATGACCATCCATCGTGATCACGTCGGCGGCAGAAGTAAAGAGGTCGATCCCTTTTTTTACCATGACATAACCCGGCATATTGTCGGTAATGACGGTCACGTCAAATCCCTGGTCATAGGCCACGGAAGCGGTGAGACGAGAACCTTGGAAATAAGGGCGCGTCTCCGGACAATACAGCTTGATCTCTTTGCCTTTTTCTTTTGCTTCCCGCAGCATCAGGCCTACGATCGTTTCAGCAAAACATTGGGTCATAACGGCGCCTTTTTGAGGGAATTTTTCTACCAGATAGGCCGCGCTTAGACCGATCCTTTGATATTTGGATTCCTGCAAAGAAACCGCATGCTGAAACAGGGCGTCTACAGGATCGTTCCCTGCCTCAATGGCGGCGATCCCTGCCAAAAGACAGCTTTTTGTGATCTCTTCCATGGCGGAAACCGTTGTGGGACGCGCATGGGACAACGTATAGGCCGCTTTTTTTAAATGCGCCTTATAGGTGAAAACGGACAACGACCTTCCTTCGTAAGCGGCCAAAACCATCCCCATGGCAGCTGCCATATAAGGACCGCCGCTTTGGGTCACCATATTTCGAATGGCATCCGCTACTTCTTCGTGTCGGGTACAGGTAACGTATTTTATTTCCGCGGGATAAATCCGTCTGTCTAAGATGCGGACAGCACCTTGTTCATACCAAGCGATATTCTCATATTGTAATAAAAAAGCCAAATCATGATCTGCTCTCAATTTTCTATCTCCTTTTATCAAAGCTTTCTGTCTTTATTGTAACAAAAAAGAGGGGAGGGAAACTACTGTATTTTAAAAACAAAAAAAGCTCTTTCGTGGCTCAATCCGCAGAAAAGTTGCTTTGAGCCGGTCAATAACCACCAAAAGAGCAGATAGAGCCGATCAACAACCGCCTGGAAGGACAGAAAAAACGGTCGTAGCCACCGCGGCCACGACCGTTTTGATATGTCAATTATAGATTTTTTTAGCAAAGTCCGATGCTCGCAAGCATGGAGAACAAGGGATTCTCTGCAAATCTTGAATTATCAGGATCAGCTGACTTCACCAACCATTAAAAATTGCTTGTCACCGATCTCAAATTTCTTTTCATTGATCCTATTTGACATAGCCCTGCTGATGATGAATTCATCGGTCAACAATACAAAATACTGTTTCTCTTCTTTATTGACCAGATAATACTGCTGGTCTAAACTGTTGACGGTTTTGCCCATTTCCTGAGTACCGAAAAGCGGGATGCCTCCAAAGATCAGCGCAAATAATCCGATAGCGGTGTCTACTGCAGTCTCACTTTTCGTGTTATTTATCTTTGTTACTGTGAGACGAATGATTTTCGCATCCGGGTACTCTTCTTGGACAATCCTTTCTTTGATCTCAATTTTTTTGATTCTGGAAAGTCTGCCACTGTTTCCGTATTTTCTTAAATCGATTGGTTTCTTTGTTACGGAAAAATCCAATTGACTTCCGTTATCCAATAGAGAATCAATGCTGACATCCAGAACTTTGGACAATATTTTCAAGTTCTCTACATCCGGAATTCCCTTATCCGATTCCCACTTCGTAATAGCTTGTCTGGAGACTGACAGTACATTTGCCAATTGTTCCTGTGTCATTCCAGCAGCTTTGCGTGCCTCTTTTATTTTTTCTCCAAATGTCATGACTCTTGCACCTCGACAAAGTTATTTAGGTTTCCCTATGCCTACAGCTTAACAGCATGTCCTCTGTCTATCAAGAAACGCACTGTGGCAAAAATGCAACGGTCCGTAGCAAAGCAGCTTTTTGTTATAAAACGCCAATTTATTGAAAAGCGTATGTCATCACTGACCGAGATGATCGATCGTCTAATCATATGCTATTGCCCACCATGATGCTCCCGGGCGGGTTTTTCTTTTAGAAAATCGGATCTTGTTGGTAAGTGGATAAAAATTGCGCCAATCGATCCATGGCTTCTTTTAGTTCCGCCATTTCCGGCAGGTAAACGATGCGGAAATGATCCGGTGTAGGATAATGGAAACCGCCGCCGTGGACCAAAAGTACTTTTTGCGCTTTCAAAAAGTCCAAAACGAATTGTTCATCATTGGTGATGTTGAATTTTTTCGTATCTATTTTAGGGAAGATATAAAAAGCAGCTTTGGGTTTCACTGCGCTCATACCGGGTATTTCATTCAACGCTTTATAGATAAATTCTCTTTGTTCGAAAATACGTCCGCCGGGCAGAAGAGTCGTATCGACCTTGGTAAATTCCTTTAAAGCGGCGGGGATGCCGAACTGTGCCGGCACATTGGCGCAAAGGCGCATGGAAGAAAGCATGTTCAACCCTTCGATATAACCGCGGTATCTTTTTTTATCACCGTTCAAACACATCCAACCGGCTCTGAAGCCCGCGATTTTATGAGATTTGGACAAGCCGTTGAACGTAACGGTAAAAAGGTCCGGTGCCAAAGCGGCAACGGAATCATGAGTCAAACCGTCCATGACAAGCCTGTCATAGATCTCATCCGCAAACAAAATTATATCATTTTGTCTGGCAAGTTCAATCACTTCTTCTAACAGCGCTTTGGGATACAGCGCGCCTGTAGGGTTGTTGGGATTGATGAGCACCAGCCCTTTTGTGCGGGGAGAGATCTTTTTTCGAATATCCGCGATGTCCGGATACCAGTTGGCTTCTTCGTCACAAACATAGTGGACAGGAGTGCCGCCGGATAAGGTCACTGCAGCAGTCCAAAGAGGATAATCCGGAGAGGGCAAAAGAACTTCGTCACCGGGATTCAAAAGACCCTGCATAGCGGTAACGATCAGTTCGCTGACACCGTTTCCGGTATAAATATCGTTTACTGTCAGATCATGGATCCCTTTATAATGGCAATAATCCAAAATAGCTTCTCTGGCGCTTAACAGTCCTTTGGAATCGGAATACCCTTCCGCGTTTTTTAGATTTTTGATCATTTCTTCCAAAATTTCTTCCGGCGCGGAAAAATGGAAAGGAGCAGGGTTGCCGATATTCAGCTTCAAAACGGTTTCACCGTTTTGGATCATCTTTTCCGCTTCTTCCAGCACGGGACCCCTTACGTCATAACACACATGATCTAATTTTTTTGCTTTGTCAAAATTTTTCATTTCAATATACCTGCTTTCATCATCAATGAAAGGATAAAGGTTATGGGAATATCCATAAAAAACACCCTAAGCGTCTGCTTAGGGCGAATATTTCCGTGTTACCACCTAATTTCAGAAAATTTCTTTTCTGCACTCTGCCAGCACAACAAGACAAGACCAAGGGGTCCTCTTTCATGCTGCTTTCCTTTTAACGAGGGAATGTCGTTGGAGCCTACTGAGATAAAAATGCTTATCCGTTGGGTCCAAAGCTCAAAGACTGCTTCTATACTTTTTCCATGAAGATTTTCACCGGCCATCTTCTCTCTAAAATATCAAAAGTATATACTCCTTCTTCTCAATGCCTTTCATCCTTTTGTTATAGTGTAAGAGTTTTATAGTTGTTTG
>JAEEYS010000174.1 GCA_016288255.1 Bacillota bacterium | reverse complement strand
TCTGCTGTTTGATTTGGAAAAATGCAGTTTCTGCGATCGCTGCGAATACGCGATGGAAATTTGTAATCAACAAAGACCGGAACTTTATAAGATTTCCGATGATCATTATGCCAGATGCTTCCTTTTGCATCCGGACAGACCAAAAAATCAGGAAGGGGAGGCATAATTATGGGATTCAATGAGATGACAAAAGAAGAAGTTTTAAGGATCGAAAACTTAAAGATGTATTTTAAGGTAGGGAAGAAACTTTACCTAAAAGCAGTAGACGATGTCAGTTTTCAGATTTTTAAAGGGGAAACTTTAGGGCTGGTAGGAGAATCCGGATGCGGGAAAACGACTTTGGGCAGAACCATTGTGCGCCTTTATAAACCGACAGGCGGTAAAATTATTTTTAAGGGCGACGATATCGCGCAGTTCAATGAAAAGAGATTGGCGCCTTATCGGAAAAATATGCACATGATTTTCCAGGACCCCTATGCTTCTTTGAATCCGAGAATGACGGTCGCGGAAATCATCAATGAACCGATGAAAGCGAACTTGAACTTATCGGAACAGGAAAAAAGAGAACGGATCTCCGAGCTTTTGGACTTGGTAGGGTTAAACAGTGAACAGGCGCAGCGGTTTCCTCATGAATTTTCCGGCGGACAGCGGCAGAGGATCGGGATCGCCCGTTCTCTGGCGGCGAATCCGGACTTTATCGTTTGTGACGAACCGATTTCCGCTTTAGACGTGTCCATCCAGGCGCAGGTCGTTAATTTGCTGCAGGATCTGCAGGAAAAACTGGGACTGACGTATCTCTTTATTGCCCATGACCTTTCTATGGTAAAACATATTTCCGACAGAGTCGGCGTTATGTATTTGGGTAGGATCGTGGAACTGGCTTCTTCGGATGAACTGTATCAAAACACACTGCATCCTTATACCAAAGCATTGATGACAGCCATTCCGATCGCGGATCCGAAAGTAGAAGAAAACAGAAGACGGATCATATTAAGCGGGGAAGTACCAAACCCCATCCATCCGCCGAGTGGCTGTGCTTTCCGTACTCGCTGCAAAGAAGCGATGCCGATCTGTGAACAGATCCGGCCGGAACTGGCGGAAGTAGAACCGAATCATTTTGTGGCATGTCATTTATATGATAAAACCGAAATAAACGGATAAGCCGATTTTGCTTAAACCTTTACTTTTGGAAAAAAAGTGGATATAATGTTACGTAACGGTATTTAATTTGATTCTAATCCATATTTTATGGGTTGAATATAAAAGGAAAGGAAGGAAAAACATGTTAAAAAGAGTATTAAGTTTATTACTAGTTTTACTGATGGTATTTTCCTTAGCGGCATGCTCCGGCGGCGGAGATACCAACAATGGAGGGGATAATGAAGGAGGAGAAGCATCTGGTGATGTAGAACAGACGATTTCCTTTAACATCATTTCCGACCCAACAACATTGGATCCTGGTTTATCGAATGTAACAGAAAACTCTATTATTTGTACTCAGATGTATGACTACTTATATAGAGAATCTGCTGACGGCGGGGTTGCTCCATCCTTGGCAGAAAGCTACACAGTAAGTGATGATGGTTTGGTTTACACATTCAAATTAAGAGACGGTATCAAGTTCTCTAATGGTGAACCGATCACAGCCAACGACTTTGTTTTCACTTGGACAAGAGTATTGGATCCAAGAACAGGTGCTGCTTATGCTTATCAGCTGACCTACATCAAAGGCGGCGCAGCATTGAACTCTGTTGACTTATCCGCAGCAGACGCAGACAAACAGATCGAAGACGCGATCGCAAACTTAGGCTTAAAAGCAATCGACGACAAAACATTGGAAGTAACTTTGGAATCTCCGACACCTTACTTCTTGAGCTTGGTTTCTTTCACAACTTATGCTGTTCTCAGTGAAAAAGCTGTAACAGAAAATCCGAATTGGGCAGACGATGTTTCTACATTGGTAACATCCGGTCCTTTCACTTTGGACGAATGGAAAAAAGGCGAATATTTGATCTACAAAAAGAACCCGAATTACTGGGATGCTGACAATGTAAAATTGGAAACATTGAAATTCATGATGATCGACTCCGCTACAACAGAAGTTACCTTGTGGGAAACAGGCGAACTGGATATTACTTATGGTAACATTCCGGTCAGCGACATGGATCGTTTTGAAGCAGAAGGCAAACTGAAAACACAAAACTGGGTACAGATGTACTACATTACATTACAAACAGAAAAAACACCGTTTACAGATCCTAGAGTAAACTTGGCATTATCCATGGCTTTGGACAGAACAGCGTTCTGCACCCAGGTTATGAAAGCCGGCTCTATCCCTGCTGAAGGTTTGATCCCTCCAGGAATGGCTGACGTAGATACCAGCAAAACCTTTAGAGAAGCTGGCGGAAACTTGTTGGAAGAAAATGTAGAAAAAGCACAACAATTGTTGGCAGAAGCAGGTTATCCGAATGGGGAAGGTTTCCCGTCCGTAGAATTCTGCTACACCACCAATGAAAAGAATAAAGCACAGGTTGAAGCTATCGTTGAAATGTGGAGAACAAACCTGAATATCGACGTTATCCCTGTAAACTTGGAAGGTAAAGTTAGAACCGAAAAGAGAAGAATGGGCGACTTCGATATGACATTGAACGGCTGGGTAGGCGACTATGCCGATCCGTTTACTTTCTTTGAAGTATTCTTAACAGGCAACAGCTACAATGATGGTCGTTATTCCAACAGCGAATACGATGCTTTGATCGAATCCACCAAAACAGAATTGGATCCGAACAAACGTTTTGCAACATTCCATCAGGCAGAAGAAGTATTGTTATCCACAATGCCGATCATTCCTTTGGCAGAAGGACCGAAAGCTTACTTGGAAGCTGAAAGCGTTAAAGGCGTAAATCGTTCACCTTTGGGTATGGTAGACTTTATCTACGCTTATAAAGAATAGTGAAGTACATAGGTTAAATAAAAAAGGCAGCAAATAAAATTTGCTGCCTTTTTTTAATTAGTGCATAATAATACTCCGGATCGAAAAATTTCCGCTTAAAAATCGATCGGACGAAAACAATAGGATTTCTTTAAGACAATTTTCTTTTTCACAGAAATTTGCTTTGTTTTTGGGGATATGAACGGATCCAAAAGGAAACTTTAATAGAAGAAAAGACAGGAAAAGAAAACCGATTTTATGCCGCTTTTTAAAATAGTGTAGCATAATCTGTGGAAAACTTGTGCAAAACTGCTCTTCTTTTCCCAAAAATAGGCTGTGAAACATCGATAAATCCACAAAACAGAAAAGTTATATACATCCTGTGAATAACTCTGTGGATATCTTCCCTTGGCGTGTGAATAAAGAGGAGGCATGTCTTCAAATGACTGAAATAATCCGCTTTTTGCTGTGGATAAAGAATAAACAAGCTTTTTCTTGACAGTGGATAATTTCGGTTTTGCTGCATGAAACATTTTTTATGCACAAAAATATGAAAAAATATGCAAAAAAACAGATAAACATTTTTACATAAAAATGGGCAGAAAAAGGCAATAGGCATACCATAATCGGAGTTAAAGAGGTATAATAAAGGTGTTAGATAGGGCAAGGTATCAATAGCTTCATATCTTATTTGTGCGATCTTCATAATGCTTTAAAGGAGGGAACGTTCTCTAGCGAAAACCAATCTTTTGACAGGAGACAGTTTGATTGCCTTTTTCCCGTTTTATGACACAAAATGGAGTATAGGGATGTAGACGTGAAGAAAACAAAAAAGAAAAGGGGTTTATTATGGCTATTACAAGAAAAAACAAACAGTATACGGAAAGTGAATTTAAAAACAAGATATTGCCTTTGAGAGCACAGGGCGCATTAAAAAACAAATGGCTGAAATATCGCCTGGAAAATATTTTGCCGAACATTATGCGCAGAGACAACATGGATATGTGGATCATCATTACAAGAGAATATAATGAAGATCCTGTTTTTATGTCTTTGATGCCGTCCCCGGAAATCACTGCGTGGGGCAGACCGATCTTGGTTTTCACTTTAAAAGAAAACGGTACCTTGGAAAAATTGATGATCCAGAGAAGACCCATGGGCGGTCAGATGTTTGAATATGAAATGCCGGCGCACGAAAGCGGCGATCAATGGGTTTGTCTGCGGGATATCGTAAAAGAAAGAGACCCCAAATCCATTGGGATCAATGTGAACGAACATTTTGCGTTCAGCGACGGGTTGAGCCACAACGATTACCTGAGACTGAAAGAAGCGATCGGAGAAGAATATATGGCAAGGACCAAAAGCGCCGTCAATGTGGCCATGGGCTGGCTGGAAACCAGAACAGAAGAAGAAATGGAAGCCTATGAAAGCATTTGTCATCTGGCGCACAGTATCATAGACGAAGCTTTTTCTCCCAAAGTGATCGTGCCCGGCGTGACCACACCGCAAGACGTACAGTGGTGGATCCGGCAGAAAATGGCTGATCTCAATGTGCCCGCGTGGTTCCCGCCGAATATCCAGATCCTGCGGCAGGGTGTAAACGGCTATGTGCCGGA
>JAEEYS010000173.1 GCA_016288255.1 Bacillota bacterium | reverse complement strand
GCTCCGATCTCCCACTTCTTTTTGCAGCATGATCACGCCGGTTTTGACTCTGCTTTTTTCTTCCAACAGTTTCATCAAAATAGGAGTAGTCACATTATAAGGCAGGTTCGCCGCGAATTGAAACGGTTCTTCTCCAAACATTTTTTCTGTCAGCTCTTTCAGATCTTGTTTTAAAAAATCCCCTTCGATCAAAGTAAAATTCCCATAAGAAGAAAACCGATCCTTCAAATGACGAACAAACCCGTGATCGATCTCCACAGACACCACCTTTGCCCCGGTATCCAAAAGCGCTTCCGTCAGTGTGCCGAGACCGGGTCCCACTTCCAGCACATAGGATGTTTCTGTGATCCCGCAGGTTTCTACGATCTTTTTGACCACATTTTCATCGATCAAAAAATTCTGCCCGAATTTTTTATTGGGTTTTAGGTCATACGACTTCAATATGGCGTGGATCGTTCTTAAATTGGTCAGTTTGTTTTCTTTGTTGTTGTCCAATTTTTTCACCTAAGCTTTCTTTTGTATCCATCATAGAAAAAGTCCACGGCACAAACCAGTGGACTTCTTGACTTTTTTATTGTATCATATTTTTTCTTTTTTGCCTACGGCTGAATTTGATCCAAAAGGTATACTTTCACTTCTTTTCTGCCATAAGCAAGACATTGCTCATGGGTCTCCATGTATAAGTCGATCTTGTTTCCTTTTACCGCGCCGCCC
Source organism: Bacillota bacterium (assembly GCA_016288255.1). Lineage (GTDB taxonomy): Bacteria > Bacillota > Tb-RUG-66 > Tb-RUG-66 > Tb-RUG-66 > Tb-RUG-66. The sequence continues at coordinate 2,309 of JAEEYS010000173.1, read as the reverse complement.
GTATCGCCGGCGATCGCCATGCCATAGCCTTCCACATAAAGCCTGGTCCCCAGAGGGATGATCTTGGTATCCACCGCCACGATCCCTCTTCTTGCTTTTTCTCCGCTTCGCGTAATGCCGTAGCCTTTGTCGCCGGGACTTTTTCCGCAGCACTTTTTACAGGAACAATACGCCGTGCTTTTCATGGTCAGCTCTTTGGTATAAGAGATCCTTTCTCCCCCGGCAGTCACCACGGTATTTTGTGTCCCGCGCTCTACGATCTTATTGACGGGGTCTTGCAAAACCGTTTCTTTTACCAAAGAAGAACCGGAAACGGTCCCGTTTTGATAGATCACTTCATACGTTTCTTTTTTTAGCCCCAAAGCCCCTTCCCGCAAAACATTTTTATAACCGCTGTCCTTTGTTCTATTTTCTTTTACTTCTACCTGATATGCCAAGGGGACCAGTTTTTCTTCGATCACGACCTGATTGCGCAGTATCTGGATCTTGAAATGATCCGTTACTTTGGTGCTCAAGGTAGGGATCACATCATCGATCTCCCCGAGAGTGATCCCTTTTTCTTCCAGCACCTCTCTTACGGTTTCCCCTTGGGTGAAGGTAAAACTGCTGGTGCATCCGTCCACCAGCAAGACCGGCTTGGCCTTATGGACCACGATCTTTTCTCCGTCATACACTTCCGTATCCGGCGCGGGCGTCACTTCATCAAAAGAATTGATGGAATAGTTCTCTTCCAAAAGCTCTTTTACGGTCTTCTTTGCGGTTTTCTCTTCCGTCACCTGCCCGTCCACTTCTACGGTGACCGTCACGGTCCTCCTGCTTAAGATCTCTGTCGTTCCCGCAAACAGGACCAACAGCGTTATGATAAAAATAAGAAATGCTTTCCATTGAAATTTTTTCGGGATGGTTTGTTGTTTCTTTGTCTTCCATATCGTTTTCATGCTTGACCTCCTTTAAAACGGTATTTGTATATACTATGTCCAAAAACAGGTCGTTTATGCCTTTTCATGCCAAAAAGCAGGCAGTCTTAAGCGCGCTGTTTTTTTATAGCAAACCATAGGAAAAACAAAAAAAATCTCGTATTTGTGTCAAATACGAGATTTTTCATTTCTTATTTTTAAAATTTCGTTTTTCTTTAGCAGTTGAAATCGGAGATCGGATTTTCCGCAGAGCGGCTCCCTGACTGACCGCAATTTTCTTCGGTTTCGCCGCCGACCGCTTTGCAGCCGCATCCGTTATTCCCGTTCAAGCCCAAAGAATATTCGTCGATTTGTTTTGGGAACAACTTCGGGAACGATTCCGCGATCGGGAATGTTTCCGCATTCAAAACCGGGAATCCCGTAGACAAAACGCAAAGCTGTACGGGAACGATGATCTTTTTCTCACAGCTGACCAAAATAGCGATCAAAAGATTGGCGCTGACCTGCCCCGTTTGGTTGTTGACACGGATATCCCGAGCGATATTGTTGGAAACCAGCCGCGCTTCGCAGCCGATGTTGCAGAATTCCGCGAAGCGCGGTAAGAAAGCGGTATCGTATACGGAAGGAATGCAAAGTTCAAAGAAATTTGTCAAAATCAATGGATTGTCGCAGTCGGCAATAGGCACTACCGCGCGCAGCGTAACGGTCCTGACCCCTTCCGTATCGCCGCAGTCGCAGCAGCAGTTGCAGCAGCAGTTATCGCTGTTGTTATTGCTGCTATTGTTGCCGCAGGAATAGGGACTGCTGCAAACCGACATAGTCCCTCCTTCATAACCGGTCATGGTATATTCCACGTCCATTTCTATTTCGATACAGCCTGTGATCTCAATGTTCTGCGTGCCATAGATCGGCGTCCCTCTGTCATAAGCGTCGCAATATTCCGTATCGCCAAAAATGATCTTTTGGCTGGGCGTGCCGTCTGGCCCGATGACTTGGATAGGATTCCCGCAATTGTCTTCCACAAACTGCGCTCCCGAAATGGAAGCAACGGGTTTTACTCTTAAATTGCAATCATCCCCCACATTGCCGGGATTAAAATATTTCTTGCATCTGATGTCCAGCACTTCCGTGATTTGCGCGTCCGGACTAATGGCAGGAGAAAAGATCTGTCCTGCTACGTTTTTTAAAGTTTGCAGATGAAATAATGCCGCGTCATATACTTTCTGCACATAGATCGGTTCCGCCACCACATTTCTTAAGGTGCCGTCCCAGCTGCAGCCGGTATTTGCAACACAGCATCTATCTCGAAAGGATAGTCTTTTTACAGACTTGGTTCTAAAGCTACCCAATTGGATTCCTCCTTCAAATTTAATTAGATTCAATGTATTATAT
>JAEEYS010000172.1 GCA_016288255.1 Bacillota bacterium | reverse complement strand
GCAAAAAGCAGGACGAAATCGTTGTCGTATCCGAACCTAAGCCTAAAAAAGGCAAAGCGGAAATGGGAATCAGAGCGGAAAGACGGCTTTTAAGAGCGTTGTTGGAATTTCCGGAAATCAAATCAAAAGTAAAGGATCTCATAGAGCCGGATGATTTTGAGGACACATTGGATCGGCAGTTGTTTCAACTGATCATGGAACAGGATGAGAGGGAGGAAAGTTCTTCTTTGTTCAATAAAATAGAGGAAGAACCGCTTTCTGACTTTTTGGCGTCTTTGCTGAGCAGAGATTTTACTTGTTTGGACATAGAAAAAGAAATGCATGATCTGCTGAAGATCATGAAAAAAGAAAAAGTGAAACGGGAACAAAACAGGATATTGGAAAAGATGAAAGAATACCAACTGTTGGGTGATATGGATCATTATAAGAGGGAACTCTTAAAATTGGAAAGTTTACTGAAATCTTCTCCATAACGGAAAGGTGGTGCGGCGGTATATGTGTAAGAAAGACAAAAAAACAGTGATCGATCAGCTGATCGAAAAAGGCAAAAAAACCAATACCTTGACATATACTGAGATCTATGACGCTTTAGAAGAAATTGACATGCAGTCAGATCAAATCGAAAGCGTTTTTGAAACGTTTGAGGAACACGGCATCGACATCATAGACGATACTTTGCCTCAGGAAATGGATAAAATAGAGAATAAAGAGGATGACGTTTCTTCAGAAGAATTGATTGAAACCATCGGGAAAGGGATCAACATCGATGACCCGGTCAAAATGTACTTGAAAGAAATCGGGAAAGTGCCTCTTTTGACCACAGAAGAGGAAATAGAACTGGCAAAAAGAGTGGAAGAAGGAGATCTGCAGGCAAAGAAAAAACTGGCGGAATCCAATCTTCGTCTGGTGGTTTCCATCGCAAAACGCTATGTAGGCAGAGGCATGTTGTTTTTGGATCTGATCCAGGAAGGGAATTTGGGCTTGATCAAAGCGGTGGGAAGATGTGATTACAGAAAAGTGTACAAGTTTTCCACTGATGCTACATGGTGGATCCGGCAGGCGATCACCAGAGCGATCGCGGATCAGGCAAGAACCATTCGTATTCCGGTCCATATGGTAGAAACCATCAATAAATTGATCCGTATTTCCAGACAACTGGTACAGGATCTGGGGAGAGATCCCACACCGGAAGAGATCGCAAAAGAAATGGATCTGTCTACCGATAAAGTCAGAGAAATTTTAAAGATCGCGCAGGAACCGATCTCTTTGGAAACACCGATCGGAGAAGAAGCGGACAGCCACCTGGGAGATTTTATTGAAGACGAAGACGCGCCGGCGCCGGCGGAAGCGGCAGCGTTTGCGCTGCTGAAAGAACAGCTGGACAATGTGCTGAATACCTTGACGGAGAGAGAAAAGAAAGTGCTTCGTCTGCGGTTTGGCATAGAAGACGGAAAACCCAGAACACTGGAAGAAGTGGGCAAAGTCTTCGGGGTAACCAGAGAAAGGATCAGACAGATCGAAGCAAAGGCGTTAAGGAAATTAAGACATCCCAGCAGAAGTAAAAAATTAAAAGATTATTTGGAATAACAACAAAAAATGAGAAGCAAAAAGGTGACGGCAACGTCACCTTTTTATGTAGCATATCTTTTTTTCATTTCTTCTAGATCATGATCAAAAAGATCGTTTTCAAGCTTTTTGTAAAACTCTTTGTATTTTTCTTTTGTGGCAAAGACGATGTCACAACCTCTGTCATCGTATACGGAAAAGATGCATTCATTCTCAAAGGATACAAGACTGGTCTCATAGGCGTCCGCTCCCGAAAAATCAACGGAAACCGCTCTTTTTAAGATAGAGGCGAAATCAAACCCTTTGCTGTCGGCATAACAGACGACCCGATTTCTTTTTAATAAACAGTCATCAGAAAGATCTCCTTTTTCCAGATCGGGGATCACAACGTTTCGGTATGCTTTTTGATAAGACAACAAAAATTCGATACGGGCCGCTTCCTCTTTGGCGCAAAGAGAGATATCCCGTTCTTCATAGCTGCCGCCTTCCAACAGCATGGAACAGTCAAAAACCAAATAATGAAAAAACAGCGCGTCTGCTCCGTGAGGGAAAAGGATATGGTAGATTTGAAGCGCTTTTTCATAGGACGCTTGGATCTGCTCCTGGGTGGCGATACTGCTTTTGCCCAATTCGCACCGCAAAGCGTAGGGGTTGTTGTAAAAATAAGGTTGCAGGTAGCTGAAATTTTTATCTAAAATAAATTTTTCGATTTTGCTCATAGCGGTCTCCTTAAAATATAGTATCATTCTAATACAATTCTTCGGATAATGCAACGAGGGCAAAGACGGCAGGATTGACGTGACAGGGAAAAATCCGAAACAAAAAAGCTAGAAAGCCCAAAAGGCAAAAAATCTAAGAAAACGCAAAGAGAGCGGGCTGTTTTTAAGGAGAAGAGGGGCATCTTTTTGCAAAAGAAAAAGGCACAACCTTGTGATGAAACAACGGTGTGCCTTTGTTGACATATTTGGTGGGCCTTCAGGGACTCGAACCCCGGACCAACCGGTTATGAGCCGGTTGCTCTAACCAACTGAGCTAAAGGCCCCTGTTAGCAGATAAAATACTACGTAAAAAATGAAAGTGGGCTCAAATAAATATCTTTAGATAAAAAAAGTGGCTCCTCAGGTGGGACTCGAACCTACAACCCCTCGGTTAACAGCCGAGTGCTCTGCCATTGAGCTACTGAGGAACAACGACATTATTCATTATAAAAGATTTTGGAAATTTTGTCAATGAGATCAAAAAGCTTTTTTTATTTTGGGACAAGGGAAAGACCGCGGTTTTAGAAGAGGTCAAGGGGGTATTTTACAGGGAAAATCGAGCCCCAAAAATGAAAAAAGAGGGGAAGTCATCGTTTGACAAGTTTTTTAAAGTAGTTTAACATTAAAGTAAGGGACGTTTAACCGGGCGTGTTATGAGCAAAATTTCTTTTTGGGATCATGCTGTAAACAGGATGAATCAGGAATTATAAGGATGAGTGATATGAAAAATCCATGGGAAGAAATCAGCTTGGAAGAGTATGAAAATCATATGAGTCTAGGCTCTGTGCAGCAGCTTCAAACGATGAATAAAATGATGAAAGAGCAGTTTGAAGAGT
>JAEEYS010000171.1 GCA_016288255.1 Bacillota bacterium | reverse complement strand
GCATCATCGCCAATCATTCGCTGAAATTTGACGAAGCTATTGCAGCTTCTCATCTGGAACGCGCTTTTCAAGGCGCTATGATGGCAGCGGCAAGCGAATCAAACAAAATCAACGCAACAACGACTACAGAATAACAAGGGAGGAAGGAATTTTGAAAGTCATCTTACATGATTTGGACCCGCAATACGATGCTGTCTTCGCAGCTAAATGCGATCATATTCTGGCAGCGGACGGAAAATACGCTCCTTGTCAGGGTTGCTTTGGCTGCTGGACCAAACATCCCGCGGAATGCTTTATCAAAGACAAACTGCAGCAAGTGTGCCGTTTGATCGGCCAAGCCGATGAAATGGTCATCATCACAAAAAACTTATACGGCGCTTACAGCGCCCCTGTTAAAAATGTGCTGGATCGGTCCATCGGCACTTCCACACCTTTCAGCACTTACAGGGGACGGCAAATGCACCATACCCTGCGCTATGGAAAACACGCTCTCTGGAAAGTGATCGTATACGGTGACATCACAGAAGGAGAAAAAGCGACTTTTCGATATATGGCAGAACGAAATGCCCTCAATGACGGATTTGAACGGTCCGAAGTGCTTTTCCTTGCGGACCTTTCAGGATTGGAGGCCTTATTATGAGAACGATATTGATCAATTGCAGTCCTAAAAAAAGATTCTGTGCGTCTGCCTATTTTCTTTCTCTCCAGCGTCTGTTCGTCAAAGGCGAAAAAGTGAAGGAAACCCTGCGGACAAAAGCAGATCACGAACGGATCCTTCATCAGCTTGAAAAAGCGGATTCGGTGGTCTTCTGCCTGCCGCTTTATGTAGACGGTATCCCCTCTCACGTGCTTCGCTTTTTGGAGGAAATGGAAGCTTTTTGCAAAAAAAATGATCTGCATCCCAACATCTTCTGTATTGCCAATAACGGCTTTATAGAAGGGCGTCAGAACGAGCCTTTGATGCAAGTATTGGAACATTTTTGTATCCGCTCCGGTCTGCAATGGGGCGGCGGTGTCGGGATCGGCGGCGGCGTCATGCTGAACGTGACCCGCATCTTCTTTTTTGTAGAGATAGCTCTCCTGTTGGTGAACATGCTTCTTAGCGGAACAAAGACCGGAAACTTTTTCCCGGCAGCCCCTTTAAAAAGCTTTGCAGAAAACGTATTGCTCCTTTTGTTCTTTAACCTGGGAGTGCTGTTTTATCTTTCCCGCATGGGTCATGCCATCAACCGCGGAGTGCCTTTTGGGAAAAAATATACGCGCATCATGCTTCCCTCTTTTATCTTCATTCTTTTTGCCGATGCCTTTTTCATCATCGCTTCTGTTTTGGAGGGCGGTATCTTCCGAGGCTGGTTGGCAAAAAAGAAGATAGACGGATAAACAAGATCGATTCAAAAAAATCCTCAAAACAACAGGCAAACACCTGCGATTTTGAGGATTTTATTTTTTATCGCTCTCCTTTTGATCCTGTTTCTAAAACGATCCGTTCAACAAAAAAATCATTTTACAGCAGGCTTTCCAATTCCGATAACAATTCTTCAAAGGTATTCAGGGCGCTTAAGATCGGCTCCGGCGTATTCATATCCACGCCCGCTTTTTTCAAAATATCCAAAGAATACGCATGGCTCCCGCTCTTTAAAAATCCCAGATACTGATCCCGCATGGCCTCTCCCTGCACGATACGGTCTTTAAAGGCGATCCCCGCCGACATGCCCGTGACATACTGGAATACATAAAAGTTCATATAAAAATGCGGGATCCTTGCCCATTCTATGGTAAACCAGTCGTCCACCACAAGATCTTTCCCGTAATAGAAACGATACAGTTCTCCCCATTCTTTGTTCAAAAGCGCCGAAGTCAGAGGCATCCCTTCTTCCGCATAGCGGTGGATCTTTGCTTCAAATTCCGCGAACAGGCACTGGCGATAAATGGTGGTGCGGATCTGTTCCATATAATGATTCAAAAGATATTTTCTCTTTTCTTTTTCCGTAATGGTTTTCAGCAGATAATGGTTCATCAGCGCTTCATTGGTGGTAGAAGCCACTTCGGCGCAGAAAATAGAATAATCCGAATAGATATAAGGCTGATTCTTGGAAGAATAATAGCTGTGGAGCGCATGCCCCATTTCGTGCGCCAAGGTCATCACATCGTCCAGATCATTGTTGTAGTTCAACAGCACATACGGATGCACGTCATAGTTGCCGAAAGAATAAGCGCCGCTTTGCTTGCCTTTGTTGGGATAAACATCGATCCAGCGGGAATCCAGTCCTTTCTTTAAAATGGACAGATACTCTTCTCCCATGGGTCTTAACCCCTCCAGGACCATTTTCTTTCCTTCTTCAAAAGGAATATCAAACTTGACTTCTTTTACCAACGGCACATAGAGGTCATAAGGATGGACTTCGTCCAGCCCAAGCACTTTTTTCCGCAAAGCGGTATAACGGTGCAGCGGTTCTATCCTGTCATGGATGGTCTTTATCATGTTATCGTATACCGATTCGGGGATATGATTGCCGTCCAGGGCCCATTGTCTGGTGTTTTCATATTTTCTGGCTTTCGCGACGGCAACATTTTTCTTGGTGTTGCCTGCCAAAGTCATTGCCATGGTGTTTTGATAGCGCAAATAGGTTTTGAACAGCGCCTCAAACGCGTTTTTCCTGACCTCTCTGTCCTCTGTGCTCCGAAACAGAGAAAAAGTGCCTTCAGACAATTCCACCTTCTCCCCTTTTTCATTCGTCACTTCCGGAAATTCCATATCCGCGGAGGTAAAAATATCATAGATATGTTCCGGCGCGTTCAGCACTTCGCCCATACCGGCCAGCAGTTCTTCCATTTCTTTGGTCAGCGTATGAGCTTTTGTCCTGAAAATATCTTCGAAAAAGTGACGATAAAGCGCCATATCTTTTTCTTTCAGCCACGTTGATACCGTTTCTTCCGGTATCTCTAAAATTTCCGGAACATAAAAGGAAACCGCTTCTCCGTAAGAAGTGATCAGTCCTATGGCTCTGTCTGCCAATCCCTGATATTTTACATTGGCAAGATCTTCGTCCTTGTGAAGATAGGCATACGCGTATACCCGCCCGATCAGTCTGTCCAGGCTTTCATAGGCTTTGATACTGTCCAAAAAGGCTTCTTTGGAAACGCCTACGGTCCCTTTAAGGCCTCGAAACGCTTTGATCTCTTCCTTTGCTTTTTGGAACGCTTCTTCAAATGCTTCTTCCGAGTTAAACAAATCGTTTAGATCCCACTGTACCCCTTCTTCCACTTCGTCTCGTCTTTTTAATTTTCCCGTATTTTGTATTTCTTCCATATTCGATCACCCGATTCTTATTTCTTTTTTCTTTAGTATTTTCTCTATTTTACCATTTTTATGAGCCGGATACAAAAAATCCTTTTCTCTATAGACACCAAAAAAAGCGATCCCCCCACCAAATAGCGGAGGTCCGCTTCTCTCCATGTGCATAGAGAAAAGGAATTGTAACAAAATCAGTGGTTTTGGTATAATCTTCAGTTGATCCCGATCCATTTGTAGGATGTTCCGGACCTTCTTTGATACCGCCGTTTCCCTTTTTGTTTTATGATCCCGATCACAAGGAGGATCACCAAGATCACCACCGCAAGGAGGATCGTGCGGAAAAGGATATCAAAGAAATACCCTTCCGGCAGCATATTGATCAATCGGTCCCTCGCGGGAGACAGCTGCCAAAGATCATTGTCAAACAGCAGCTTATGAAACGCGATGAACGCTTTGGAAAAATCGATACGGCTCAATAAGAACAGTACAAAAAGCAGCACGAAACTCCCCAAAACGGCAAAAAGCAGCACCGAATTCCTTCTTCTTCTCCCGTATCCCTGTTTTTTATCGTACCAGTAGATCCCAAAGAGAGATAAAAGCAAGATGACGCCTGTTATGATCTGTACATACCGTTTGATCAAAAACAGCGTTTTCACGTCTTTCATATGGCTTAATTCCCGCTCGTTCAAAAACAGCATCTGACCTCCCTTTTCGTCCTTTACCAAGGTGTTGGGGTCATCTGTTTCAAACCGCAGATAGCGAAACAGATTATCGCTGACCTTGGTGATCTCTTCCATGGAGATCCCGGTGTTTTTGCTCGCGTCATACTTGACATATAAATTGTTGATGAAATGACTGTCATACATCACCGCGTGCAGCGCCGTCGACATCACAAAGAAAAACAAACAGACGGATAATATGATGACAAAAAGTCCGTATCCGATTTTACGTCCTATCATATGCCCTCACATAGTGCTTTTTTAAATTTTATTTTATCTATACTATAGCAGGAAAGATAAAATTTTCATAGTCTTTTCCGAAATTCTCCCGATTTTATTTTGCCTGACGCCTTTTTTATCAAAAAGAAAAGGCAGTCTCTTTTTTAACAGAGCCGCTTTTAAGAAAGCCCGTTTTGCATCCCGCCCGTCAAAGTCACGGCTTGATACCCCAGCAGAGTCAGGATCTTTGTGATCTGTTCCGCCCGGATCCCCTTTTCGCAAATGACCAGGATCTTTTTGTTTTTCGGGAACGTCTGCAAATGATCGCCTATTTTCCCCATAGGGATATTGACCGCCCCTTCCAGATGAAAAGCCCGATACGCTTCCGGCTCTCTGATATCCAGCAGATAAAAAGGCACTCCCGCTTCTTTTTCCGCTTGGTAGGCGGCAAAAGTGATCTTTTTCTCCGGTTCCTTTCCCCTTCCTTTCCTTTTATCCAATTTTCGTTTCATCGTTTTTTTCCTTTCTTTTCTTGTCTTTTCTTGGTTTTTATTGCGGTTTTATTACAAATTTCCCCCTTAGAGCAAAAAAAAGTTGTCCTTTTTGAGAAATTATTTTATACTAGACTATACTACTATAATTTATGAATGCAAAAGGGATATGGTGAAAGATATGAAAGAAAGACAAAACCGATCCGGTCGATCCATAAAAAAAATCGTTTCCCTTTTCCTGTGTTTTTTGCTTCTCCTTTCTTTTAGCGTAGCAGCGTTCGGGAAAGAAGCCGCAAAATCAGAGGAAGACGGAATCAAGGTCTATATAGACGGCAGTTTGTTGGAAACAAGAGTCCCGCCTATTATCATCAATGACCGCTGTATGGTCCCTTTCCGCGCTATTTTCGAAGCGTTCCAAATGAACGTGGACTATATCGCCCAAAGCAAGACCATCAAAGCCCATGATGACCAAACCTCGTTGACTCTTGTCATCGGTAAAAAAGAAGTCACAGTCAATGATCTTCTCCTTGTGTCCGATACCGCGCCGGTTTTGGTAAAGGATACCACGCTGGTGCCTTTGCGATTCGTTTCCGAAGTTTTGAAAGCGGATGTGCTGTGGGAAGCAAAAACCAAGACTGTGACCATTAAAAAGTATGTAGCGCCTGTTGTTGAATATCCTTCTAAAGACGATGAAAACGGAGGAAATCCTCTTTTGGGAGTTAGTCCAAATTATTATTATCAAGGAATCGATCAAAGAATAGTGGGAACATCATTGGTCTCTTTGGAAACAGCCATCAAATGGGCCAAATCCAAAGGCGCGGCAGATCTGTTTTTGGAAGCGGCGCCTCTGTATTGGAAATACGGAAAACTCACGGGTATCCGTCCGGAAGTTTTATACGCGCAGTCCGCAAAAGAAACCAATTTCGGCAAATATACCGGTGTTGTCAAAGCGGAACAGAACAACTTTGCCGGGATCAAAGTTTACGGTCAAAACGGAGACAGACAGGAAGATCATGAAACATTCGCCACCATGGAAGACGGTGTGCGGGCCCATTTCAATCACATGTCCGCTTATGTGGGGCTCGATCCCATCGGAGAGACTCATGGGCGGTATGCTTCCGTCGTCAAAATGCCTTGGGCCGGTACCGTTACCACTGTATTGGAACTGGGCGCCAAATGGGCTCCCAATTCAACATACGGAGAAAGCATCCTGCTTCATTTCTTAAAGCCTATGCTGGATATGAGATAAAAAACGAAAACAGGAAAAGTGTCTTATATGATATCAATTCCACAAAGAAATACTTGATCTGAAAAACGACCCACTATATCCGCTTTCTTCCAAGAAAGCGCTGTAGTGGGTTTTTTATCCTGCTTGATTCCCTTTTAAAATAATGATATACTCGGCTCAATAAAACCGATCAAAATCAAAGCAAAGAGGTCTTGTCTATGCGTGAAAACTACATTACCGGCGTGCGGCTCCGTGAAATGCCACCTTCCGATTCCTATTTGTCCCATTTGCCGCTGATCAAACATTTATCCGCTATGGAGCAGCTGCAATTTTCAAAACCGGTCACCTTTTTTGTGGGCGAAAACGGAACGGGAAAATCCACCCTTTTGGAAGCCATCGCCGTCGCATCCGGATTAAATGCGGAAGGCGGCTCCAAAGACTTTTCCTTTTCGACCCGTGATTCCCATTCCGAGCTGTATCAGTTCCTTACAACGATCAAAACGACCTTGCCCAAAGACAGCTTTTTTCTTCGGGCGGAAAGTTTTTATAATGCCGCGAGCTATCTGGATGAAACCAGCGACCTTGCCCGATACGGCGGTGTATCTTTTCATGAGCAATCTCACGGAGAATCCTTTTTATCCCTTATCATAAACCGGTTTGAAGGAAAAGGTCTTTATCTCCTGGATGAGCCGGACGCGGTCTTGTCGCCGCAAAAGGTCCTGGGCCTGCTTTCGGCGATCCATGATCTGGTCAAACGGGATTCGCAGTTCATCATCGCTACCCATTCCCCTATTTTGCTAGCTTATCCGAAAGCTTCCATTTTGCAGTTTTCAGATGACGGGATCGAAGAGGTCCCCTATCGGGAAACGGAGCATTACAGGCTGACAAAGCAATTTCTTGACGCGCCGGAACGGTTCTTAAAATACTTATTGGAATAAAAGCGTTTTTATAAAATCACGATACGCCAAAACGGGAAGCAAAACCCTTTTGCCGTGAAGCGTATCAAAACAGGTAACCCTTTTGCCTTTGCCGAAAATCAAAAAGAGAGCAGATCAAGTCTGCTCTCTTTTTGATTTTTCATCTTATTTTTATTCGTTTCGGCATGCTCCGCTTTGAGCGAGCAGCGCTTCCACCTGTTCTCGTTTTTCATAAAGGACACATCCGCCTTCATGATCGTCTAGCAGGATATCGCCGCTTCTCAACGCGGTAAAGAGGGGAGAATGCATTGCCTCACGAAGAGAAGTGTTTTTGACGTTGCTGTCCGAATAGGGTGAAAAAGGACAAGGTTCCGCTCCGCCATGGGAATTGATGTGGAAAAATCCCCGCCCTGCCGCAACACAGCCTCCGGAGCTTTTTTCATCCCCCGGAAAAGAGATATAGACCATTTCCGGATGTTCCGCCCGAAGACGCATGATCTCCTTGCGAAGATATTCCCGCTCCTCTTCTCCCGGCGCAAGCTCTTTGCTGTCGTCGGTCACAGGAACAAATTCCACAAAAATAACAGCTTTGCAGCCTCTGTCAGACAGCTTCTTTAAAAATTCATCGGATGAGACTTCCCGCACATTTTCCGTTGTCACCGTGATGGAAGCGCCGAAGATCAGGCCTCTTTGATGGAACTCATCCATATTTCCGATCAGTTTATCATAAATCCCGGCGCCCCTTCTGGCGTCCGTGATCTCTTTTTCCCCTTCGATACTCATAACAGGGATCAGGTTGCGGCATTTGTCAAACAGGTCAAAATACCGTTCGTCCATATAGGTCCCGTTGGTAAAGATCGGAAAAAGGATATTGCTTCTTTTTCCCGCCGCTTCGATAATATCCCTGCGCAGCATAGGCTCTCCCCCTGCCAAGAGAATAAAGCTCACGCCCATTTCATCCGCCTCGCAAAAGATTTTGGACCATTCTTCGCTTGTCAGCTGCGCCACCGGTTCCGCGTCCACCGTCGCGTGGTTACAGCGGGAATAGCACCCTGCGCAGTGCAGATTGCATCTGCTTGTGATGCTGGCAATCAAAAACGGCGGGATATGTTCCCCTTCTTCTTCCGCTTTTTTCCGTTTTTTGGATGCCGCTCGGCTGGCAGCGGCAAATTTTATCATAAAGGCGCTTTCTCTCGGGTCTTTCAGCGTCGCTTTGACAGCGTCCGCCACAACGCGTTCCACCCCTTTTGTCATATACGCCTGGATATCAAACTCTTTTTCCGCCCCGTTCATTTCAAGTCCTTCCTTTCTCCCTTTCTTTTCACCCTTTTCGCTTTTTTCTGTTTCGTCATTCACTAGTATACTATTTTATTGCGCACAAGTAAAGTATCTGCCAAAAATCTCTCTCAAAAACAAGAAAAAAGCGAAAAACAAGGCCAAACCCCAAATCACGCTTCAAAAAATTTTTGCAATACGGAGCAATAAAAAGCGACGGAAAAGATCCCGCCGCTTAAATTATTTTGTGCCCGTTCGTTCATGGCTTTTGATCCATCAAGCCGAAATGAGACTTTCTAACTAATATCCCCAAGTCAAAAGTTCCCATTCTCCGCCTTCTGTTCGTGCAAG
>JAEEYS010000170.1 GCA_016288255.1 Bacillota bacterium | reverse complement strand
TGGTGGCAATAGCGAAGAGGACACACCTGTAACCATACCGAACACAGAAGTTAAGCTCTTCCACGTCGAAAATACTTGGATGGATGTCCCGGGAAGATAGAAAGCTGCCAACTTTTTTTGTACTTTTTTAGGGGAAATTGGGAGAAAAGGCGTTTGAAAGCGGCGAAGCAAAAAGCGAAAGGAGAAAGGGCCCTTTTCCGGAGACTTTCTTTCCGCTCTTGATTTTTAAAGGAATTCATGTTATATCGATTAATATAGAATATTTGTAATAAAAGGAGGACCGGGCGAGATGAAGAAAAAAATCTCTGCGATATTTATAGTGTGTCTATTCATTATTACACTGATTTTGCCGATCAATGCAAAAGTCGGCGATAACCCCAAGACCTATCGACTGAATTTTTATGCAGATACTTATGACGAATATTATTCACTGAAGTATAATTATCAATATACCATCAATGAAAGCGTGGAAGCAAACGGGTTTATTTATAACGGGACTGTGCATCTGCCTTTTACGGAAGTTTTAAAAGCCATCGGCAGCAGCTATTACTATGACTATCAAGAACGCGCCGTAAAGATCACTACGATCGAAGGAGATCGCATCGTTTTGGGACTCAATCAAAGGACGGTGCGCAAAAATGACCAGAGCATCACCCTGACCAATCCGACAGTTTCCGTCAACGGAAAAAGCTATATTACGGGTGAAGTCTTGAAGAAAGTTTTTGCATTGCCCACCTATCTAAACAAGAACGATATCAATATTTTTACGGGATTCGATATGGTGGAAAACAGCGGAAAGCGGTTCTACCGGAAACGGCTGGGGAAAAATCCCATCTATCTTATGGTACCCAATCAAAAAGGAAAGCTGATCACAGAATCACCGACTGAAAGTGAAGTGCCGGAAGATGTGAAACAACAGTTTGAAGGCAGCAGTGGGAAGCTCTATATTTCCAGGCTGACTTACGCAGCACCCACAGAAAACAACAACTGGCTTTTTGTTGTGGAGCACACCTATGAGGACAAAAAAGGCAGTGAAGACATAGGCTCATATCAGGCTTATTTCAATACCACTTTTTATGCCAATCCGCAGCAGACAACGCTGAAAGATACTGTAGATTATGTTAGACAGGATATGAGCAAGATCAAAATGATCAACGGAAATCAAGTGATCCTAGACGGTCAGAATCAAATTACCGTAGTAGACGACCAAACCGGCAAGGTCATAAAGACCTATGATTTGAAAGCAATCTTTTCATGCAACTTTAACAGCTATTACGACTATTACGATGGAAACTATATCATTGCAAGATGCTTTGATTCTCCGTATGAACAGTATAAGAAACTGGATTTTAAAGATTCCATCTATCAGATGAACGGCAGATATCACTTGAAGTTGTATCAGATCTCAACCGGTGAAGTGATCGATCTGACGGAGTATGTGACAAAAGAGAAAAAAGCACCCATGTTGATCGGTTTTGTATTCTTTGAAGATCTGACGGGGCAGGAAGTGAAGATGACATATAAGGAAACGGTCAACAGTGGAGAAGAATCATTCACATATACAATAAAGTAAAAGCAGAAAGACAAAAGAAAAGAAGACCTGCTGTCAGGTCTTCTTTTTTGCTATTATAATCGCCTTTTTATATTTTTTAATCTATTGTTTTGATATACTCGATTTTCCTGATTTTGTATGCGCATATCATCGGCTTGCGGGTTTTAGATCAGTTCGTACCTTTGACGGTAGTAATGACATTTTGCAGCGTGCTGCTGATCAAGGCACCATCCATAGAGATCGGTAAGAACAAGAATCCGGCATCTGCCATTCGTTTTGCGGTTTCTGCGGATTCACAGTAGATCCCGGCAATTTTGTTGTATTTTTTACATACATGAAGCACTCTTTCAAGCGCTGCTTTGATCCTGGGGTGGTCGGTCTGCCCGGGGATCCCCATGGACTGCGACATATCGAAAGGCCCGAGGAAAATAACATCGATACCGGGGATCTGCGCAATGTTTTCCAGATCGTTCAATCCTTCTTCCGTTTCACAGTGCAGGATCACCAAGGTTTCTTCATTTTCCTGCCGCAAATAATCTTCGATCGGTACCAGCCCATAATTGCTGGAACGAGCTGTTGCGATGCCGCGCATTCCTTCCGGATAATATTTGGAATATTGAATCGTTAGTTTTGCTTCTTCCACATTATTGACATGAGGTACCTGTACGCCGTGCGCCCCGATATCCAGACTTCTCAAAATAGAAGCTTCTGAATTTTCTGTTACACGGATAATAGGAGTCATACCGGTTACTTCTGCGGCACGGATCAGCCCTCTGGAAGTTTCCGGTGACATGTAGCCATGTTCTGTGTCAATGATAACAAAGTCAAATCCTACCAGACCAAAAATTTCTACGATATCGGTGGAATTCGTACAAATAAATGTGCCAAAACAGGGCTTCCCTTCATAAAGCGCTTTTTTTATCTTGTTTTTAAACATGACGATCTTCTCCTTTTGGTTTTACCATTTTATTATCATAAAATGCGGATCCTTTTTCTGCTGCCTAATTGATATTCATGATACTGTGATCATGAATAGAATGAGGAGCGTCAAAGAGAACCATCCGATAGGATGGCAAGAATATTTTCATATTCTGATCAGACTATATCGCTTATCCTGGTAAGCGTACAGCAAAATGAAATGCCAGTAAGTATTCCGACTTAGACGTCATCGCAACTTTTTCCCTTCCCGGAAGGATCCAGTGGTTATGAAAAAGCGCTCTTTCCATACGGCAGCGGGACTGTTCAGGATTTGCACCTGATTCCATCAATCTGTTTTGATATCAAATCCAGATCCAGGCATTTTAATGATATTTATTTTTGATTCCGTGCTCATTTTATCCAAAGAAATTTTGTTTGTCAATTTAAAAGTCAAGTAAATTTTGAAATCGGTAAAAAACCAGCGCATATCATATTTTTCTCTTATGATCAGCTGCTGTTTCATAAAAAAAATTTAAAGATAGACAGTTTTATCTGTAAATACAGTATAAAATTACCGATTTTATTTTTCAGAAAAGAAAGGTTAAAAGTTTTAATTCCGCTCATAATAATATGGACAATAAAAAGGATCAAAAGAGGAGGAACAACATTGCGGAAAAAAGGGTATTTGATCTTATGCCTTTTGCTTTGTCTGGGCATCATGGGCGGATGTTCTCGGCAGGAACAAATAACGGCAGAAGATATAAAATCTTTTCAAAATAAAATCGAAGAGTTAAAAGAAGAGATCGAAAAACAAGAAGAGAATCTTTCTGGCTATGGAGAAGAAATGGAAGAGCTGAATGACAAAATAGAGGAGATATTGAAGGATTCGGCAATAAGCGGAAACGGCGAAAAGGAAATATCAGAGGCAGATTCTTCGGGGGTGGAAGAAAAACTGACTTTGGGAGGGATTAGTATAGGAGACACAAAAGACCGCGTCATACTTCTTCTGGGGGAAGGATATCAGAAAGAAAAATTCGATTATTACGGCGATCCCGATAATGAAAAGCTGATTTATCCGTCCGGCATAGAAGTGACTTTTTTATCTACGGGCGAAAATAAAAATAAGGTGCATTCCATAAAAGCGACAGGAAATTTTTCTACAAATTTCGGGGTGGCGGTAGGCATGGCGCCGGTAGACGCGGCAGAAAGCTGCGA
>JAEEYS010000169.1 GCA_016288255.1 Bacillota bacterium | reverse complement strand
TTTGGCTCCTTGGAAGATACGACCGTAGAATCCATGGAAGAAGACACTTCCGTTGCTTCTTATACCAAAGAGGGGCAAATCTTAAATATCAACAGCAACGGGTCTTTGATGTATTTTGATACGGAATCTATGGCAGGGGAAGAAGAAAGCGGATTTTCGAAAGAAGAAGCCTTTGCTCTGGCAGAAGCGTTCATCCAGAAAGTCGGCGCCGGCCAAACAGAGCTTCGGCTGGGAGATACTACCGAAAACGAAGAGGTCGGAGTCATTCATATCAATTATATGCAGGAAGCGGGGGAATACCCGATCTTCGGCACCTATGTCACGGTACAGGTGCAGGGAGACAAGGTCATTTCCTATTCGCAGTACTTGCTGAAAGCGGAAAACTTCAGCAGAGACAGGAAAAAAGTGGTTTCTGCCGATACGGCTCTTTTGAATTTATGCGCCGCTTTGAAGAAAATGTATCCCGAGGAACCTTTGGCCATCACCAATATCGAATTGGGCTATTATTCCGACCAATTCAGCGCGGAGCAGTGGGACGCCGTTCCGGTATGGGCTTTTGACGTAAAAGACAAGAACACCTTTTATATCAACGCCTTTTCCGGCGAAATGGAAGTACAATAAAACAAAAGAAGAAAACAAAGAATAAAAAAACAGCGAAAAGCTGTTTTTTTATTGCGCTTTTGGAGAAAAGAAGGCAAAAAACGGCGGAAAAGGACAAAAAGGGATTTCTCGCGCCTTTCCTCTTTCAAAATCCGTTTTTTTAAGATACAATGGAAAAGGAAATACGGAGGGAAAAGCATGAAATTATGTACATTAGTCAGCGGCAGCACGGGGAATTCCACTTTGATCGAAGGGAACGGCACAAAGATCCTGGTAGATGTGGGAATGAGTGCGAAGCGAATCGAATATAGTTTAGAAAGCATAGGCCGTTCCATGAAGGAGATCGACGCGATTTTGCTGACCCATGAGCACAGGGATCACATTATCGGGGCGGAAGTGCTGTCCAGGCGGTATGATCTGCCGGTGTATACCACAAAAGGCACCATAGAAGGCATGGGCCGCATGATGAAACCGGTGGAAAAAAAGTATATTTCCTATATCAAAGAAGAAGTGCCTTTTCAAGTAGGGAGCTTGGAAATACTGCCTTTTAGGATCTCTCACGATGCCCTGGAGCCGGTAGGATTTTTCTTTCGAAACGGAGAAGAGACCTTGGCCACCGCTACGGATACGGGTGTTATGGAAGAACAGATCCTGGAAAAATTAAAACGATCCGACTTGATCCTCTTGGAATCCAATTATGATGAGGATATGCTGAACAACGGGCCTTATCCTTATCCGCTGAAGCAGCGTATTTTAAGCAAATGGGGACATTTGTCCAATCATAACGCGGCGGAGACCATCAAAGACATTTTAAAAACAAAAGGAGTGCCGAAGATCATTTTGGGGCATATTAGTTATAACAACAACTATCCCCGATTGGTCCTGGAAACCATTTATAAGGAGCTTTCCGAAGAAGGGATCGACCCCATTAAAGATCTTTCTCTTTCTATCGCGGGCAGATATGTGCCTTCGGATATTTTGGAAATCACAAAAGAATAAAGAAAGTTTTTTATTTTTCACAAAAAGTTCATATTTCCCTGATAGGATAGGAACAGAAAGAGGAAAGAAAAACTCTGGAAATAAACGATAAAACGATCAAAGAAAAGGATATCGCGGAAAGGAGCGACCTTTATGTATGAATATGATGAAAACAATTTAAGCTATGAAGACGATATGGATGAGCTGGACATTGATTATGCCGATGAACAGCGGGAAAACAGAAACGTTTATCGCAGCAGGGAACAGGAAACACCGGTAAGAGAATATCGGTATGAAGAATACGGAGGAAACGACACGGAAGAAGAGGCAAGACCGAAAAAGAAGAAAAACGGATTCAAGAAAGTCCTCCTGGCCCTTCTTTTGATCTTATGCACTGCCGGCGGCGGTGTTTTGGGGTCTTATTACACGGTTGCGTATATGACGAACCACAACAACAATGTGATCTCTACGGAGGACAGCACAGGAAAGAGCAACGCTTCCAAAGTGATCCTTTCGGAACAGACGGAGATCGAATCCACGGAAGCTATCGCAGACGCCCTCATTCCTACTGTAGTGGGGATCAGCACAAAACGAGTCAGCTATGATTATTTTTACGGACAGCAGATGGTACAAGGGGTCGGAAGCGGCGTGATCGCAAATGAAAACGGCTATATCATCACCAATCATCACGTGGTGGGCGACGCGGAAGAGATCAACGTATATTTCAGCGACGGCCGAGAAGCGAAGGGCGAAACCCTTTGGAGCGATGAATCTTTGGATTTGGCCATTGTCAAAGTGGATCTCAATAATTTACCGGTAGCGACTTTGGGGGATTCGGACGAAGTGAAGATCGGACAGAAAGCTATCGCGATCGGCAACCCGCTGGGACTGGATTTTCAGAGGACATTGACACAAGGGGTCATCAGCGGATTGGATAGGACATTAACGGTGCAGGACAGCAACAGCAGCGTTCCTACCACAATGGAAAACCTGATCCAAACCGACGCGGCCATCAATAACGGCAACAGCGGCGGACCGCTCATCAATCGAAGCGGAGAAGTTATCGGGATCAATACCTTAAAAGCATCCTCCGCGGAAAGCATGGGATTCGCGATTCCCATCAATATCATCAAGCCTATTTTGGCTAATGTGATCGAAAACGGGCGGTTCCAGACACCTTATATGGGGATCAGCGTCATCGATCAGGAATTGGCAAATTATTACGGCGCAAAAACAGATTTTGACACAGGTATTTATGTAGCGGATGTAGAAGCCGGACAGCCGGCGGCCCAGGCAGGGCTCCAGGTGGGAGACGTGATCACGAAAGTGGATGGAAAAACGATCGATTCCCGTTTGGGACTCAAAATAGAACTTTATAAACACAATATCGGCGATGTCGTTACCGTGGAATATGTCAGAAACAACAAGACCTATACGACGGAATTGACCTTAAAAGAATACGGGATGACAACAACATAGAAAAAAGAAGCGGCTTTTGGAGAAAAACAGCCAAATTAGTATGAATGAGTCCTTTTTCTTCGCAATATACTATAGTAGATTACGAGAAGGAGGACTTTTTTATGTTTTCTGATAGAGTGAAAAAACAAAAAAGGATTTTTTTACTGGGGTTGATCACGCTTTTGATCCTTTCTCTTTTAGCCGGCTGCAGTCTCTTAAAAGGGAAAGAAGAGAAAAAGGATGAAGCGGAGGTGGAAACGGAAGACAGCGGAAAAAACATCGAGTTTCCGGAAGCCGATCCAAGCGGAACGAATGAGGCGGAAGAAAAGACAGGGGAAGAGGAAGAAACGTTTTCTGATCCTGAAATGAATGAAACAAAAGAGGTCATGCTCTATTATATCGATGGGGATCAAATGTTAAAAGCGGAAAAAAGAGAGATCCCAAAGGTGGAAGGGATCGCGAAAAAGACTGTGGAAGAACTGCTAAAGGGGCCTCAAAGCGGCTTAAAGACCACGATCCCTGCGGGAACGAAGCTGCGGGACATCAACATCAAAGACAAAACGGCTACCGTAGACCTTTCCAAAGAATTTTTGGATTTTGAGAACAGCATGGACGCGGAAATGGGGATTTATACCATTGTCAACACCCTAACGGAGTATCCCACCATTGACAGCGTAAAGATCTGGGTAGAAGGGCAAAGTGTTTCGGATATTTTGGGAGTGGATCTGAGCAAACCGCTTTATCGGGATGAGAGCATCCTGCCTTAAAAAGAGCGGCAAGCTCTTTTTTTATGGAGATTGATCGCGGCGGCAAGAAAAGCAAAGCCCGTCAAAAGTTTTGCCTTTTCCAAAGAAAATGCGGATAAAGATTGCAAGAAATTTCGAAATTGGGTACAATAACAAGGAAGAACAGATGTTTTGCGGAAAGACCATCAAAGAAAGTCGAAAAGAGGGGAGGCGTTTCTTTGAATCAGAAGAAAAATCTGGAAGAGATCATGGGTTCTCTTTTTTCTCCGGATCCTGCCATGCCGAAAAATTTTTTGATACCGGCTATCACCGCGGTGGAAGGCGGAGAAAAAATATTGTCCTGCCTGATTTTGGCAAAGGAAGCCGTTAAGACTTTTTTTGAAACGGGAGAAGCCATCGGCGCCGGGATCGAGCTGAGGCGGGACGAAACATCTACGACCAATGATTTTTTATTGAATGCGGTCTTCGTGTCGGGAGAAAAAGAGATCGAAGTAAAAACGTTGATAGAAGGGACCGACAAAGGTCGGCAGAATAAATTTTTACAGGATATCAAAAGCTGTAAGCGGGTCACTTTTTGGGTGGCGGATGAAACGCTCCATTTGATCAAGTTGCTGGAGATCCCGTTTGATGTGACGCCGTATACAGAAGAGATCGAAGAAGTATTGCAGAAAGAATATATCGTATAGAGGAGGAACAGGTTTGAAACAGACAGATATCAAGACATTGTACCGCAATACAGAGTCTTTTGGAGGGCAGGAAGTGACCATTGGCGGCTGGGTCAGAACCAATCGGGCATCTAAAAATTTTGGATTTCTGGAAGTCAATGACGGGACCTTTTTTAAAGGTCTGCAGGTAGTATATGGGGAAGAGCTGGGAAATTATAAAGACATCAGCAAGATCGGGGTAGGTTCTGCCGTATCGGTAACGGGAGAAGTGATCTTAACACCGGAAGCAAAACAGCCCTTTGAGATCCGCGCGAAAGAAGTGATCCTGGAAGGAGAATCCACGCCGGATTATCCTTTGCAGAAAAAACGGCATAGTTTTGAATTTTTGCGGACCATCGCGCATTTAAGACCCAGGACCAATACGTTTTCCGCTGTATTCCGGATTCGGTCTTTGACCGCTTTTGCCATTCATCACTTTTTCCAGGAAAGGGGCTTTGTGTATGTGCATACCCCCATTATTACGGGAAGCGACTGCGAAGGGGCAGGCGAAATGTTTC
>JAEEYS010000168.1 GCA_016288255.1 Bacillota bacterium | reverse complement strand
TTTTGTTGTATACATCATTTTTCCTCACTTTGTTTCTGAATCTGTTTCTTGATAAGATCATTTCTTCGGCAGGCTATGCCTTATACGCTTTGGCGGCTTCCAAAGCTTTTAGCCAGCCTTGATATTTTTGATCTGCTTCTTTTTCCGGCATAGCGGGATAGAAGGTTTTACTGTATGTGTTGTTTTTTTGGATATCCGCAAGGTCCTCAAAAACACCTGCGGTCAGTCCCGCCATATAAGCGGCGCCTAATGCAGTCATTTCCGGCGTATTGGGAAGCATTACAGGGCATTTTAAAATATCGGCCTGAAACTGCATCAAAAAGTTGTTTTGCGTAGCGCCGCCGTCCACTTTCAATACCTTCAAGGGATTTTTCATATCTTCCAAAGAAGCATTGATCACATCAGCGGATTGATAAGCGATGGATTCCAAAGCGGCCCGCACAAAATGGTTTTTGTTGACCCCGCGGGTAAGTCCCACAACGGTCCCTCTGGCGGACATATCCCAGGTGGGCGCGCCAAGCCCCGTAAAAGCAGGGACTAAGTAGACTCCCAAGGTATCGGGAACGGACAAAGCCATTTGTTCGGATTCCGCGGAAGTTTTTAAGATACCCATTTCATCTCGAAGCCATTGGATCACAGCGCCGGCAATAAAAACACTGCCTTCCAACGCGTAGGTGACCTCATTGCCGATACCCCAGGCAATGGTCGTGACCAATCCGTTTTCCGATCGGACAGGTGTTTTCCCCGTGTTTATGAGGAAAAAGCAGCCGGTCCCGTATGTATTTTTAGCGTATCCTTCTTCAAAGCAACCGTGGCCAAATAGCGCGGCCTGCTGATCTCCCAGCACGCTCATGATAGGGAGGGGTTCTCCAAAAAAAGAAGGGTCGATATCACCGTAATAATAAGAAGAAGGTCTCACTTCCGGCAGCATGATCTTGGGAATACCCAGGATGGAAAGGATCTCTTCATCCCAACAAAGATCATGGATATGATATAGCATGGTGCGGGAAGCGTTGGAATAATCCGTGGCAAAGATACTGCCCTTCGATAATTTCCACATCAGCCAGGTATCCATCGTGCCAAAAAGATAATTTCCTTCTTGCGCTTCTTTTAAAAACGCTGGATCCTGATCCAAGATCCATTTGATTTTTGTAGCGGAAAAATAGGCGTCCAAAGTAAGCCCGGTCTTTTTTTGGAACAGGGGAACAAAGCCTTTTTCTTTTAATGTCTCACAAAGAGGCGCCGTTCTTCTGCATTGCCAAACGATGGCATTGTGGACCGGTTTTCCTGTACGCTTGTCCCAAACAACGGTCGTTTCTCTCTGATTGGTGATCCCCACCGCACAGATCTCGGGAACGGAAATACCCGCTTCTTTTATGACTTTTTCGGCAGATGAGATCTGCGCCTTTAAAATCTCTTCCGGATCGTGTTCCACATAACCCGGTTTAGGATAGATTTGCCGAAAAGGCTGGCTTGCCTGGTGCAGGATATTTCCTTTACGGTCAAATAAAATAGAACGGGAGCTGGTGGTTCCCTGATCAAAAGCAAGGATGTATTTTTTCATTTTGTGCACCTCCTAAAATAAATATATCGGTTCTAAAAAAAAATGACAATACGATTCGTCATTTTTTGGTATAATTTATAATATAACTGGTATATTTCTGTTGAAATTATCTTGAGTCAGGCTACTGAACATGATACACTATACGTGATGCACATTAAGTGGATCAGTTTATCTTATCCTTTTTAGGAAATAATATTTGGTGGTGGAGAAATATGGCAAGAAGAAGTGCAAGAGATACAGGCCTTTTATTGATCATGCTGGTAACGGGACTTTTACTTGGATCTCTTATCGGCAAAGCGTTTTCCAATCTCATACCTTATATCGGAATGGGAGAGTCCATTGGATTCAGTCCTGTGACCATTGATTTGGGATTTATCGTCTTTACGATAGGGCTTTCTGTTTCAATCAATGTGGCAGGAGTGATTGGCCTGATCATCGCTTTTCTGATTTACAAGAAGATGTAAGATGAATGAGATTATTTTAGCATCAAAGTCTCCCCGCCGTTATGAAATTTTACAGAAGATGCTTTGTAACACGAATTACATATTGACCGTCATGCCAAGCAATAAAGAAGAACCGATAGGAGAGACCGCTACGAAAGACCTGGCGGTTTCTTCCGCCGAGATCAAGGCAAAGGATATTGCCAAGAAGGTAGACAAGGGGATCGTGATTGGCGCGGATACGGTCGTGGTTTTGGGAAACAGGGTCTTGGGAAAGCCCAAAGAGGAAGCGGATGCCTATGAAATGCTTTCTGCTTTAAGCGGCAAGACCCATGAAGTGATCACAGGTATTTGTGCCATTGATGTATTGCGTGATACAATAAAGAAAAGAAGCGTTATAACGGAAGTGACCTTTCGAAACTTATCAGAAGATGAGATCAGAAATTATATCAAAACAAAAGAGTGTATGGATAAGGCCGGTTCTTATGGAATACAGGGAGTCGGTGGTTTTTTTGTTGAGCGAATAAAAGGAAGTTACTCCAATGTGGTGGGGCTTCCGAAAACAGAACTGTATTTGATGTTGAAAGAACTGGGAATAGACTTATTATAAAAAAAGATTATGAGATATAAGGAGAAGACAAAAGGATGTTATCTTTTTTTAGAAACTTTTTCACAAAAAAAATCGGAATAGATCTTGGTACCGCAAATACACTGGTTTATGTAACCGGAAAAGGAATTGTCATTCGGGAAACTTCTGTAGTAGCGATCAATAGGGATACGGGAGCAGTTTTGAGTGTAGGGAATGAAGCAAAAAGAATGATCGGGAGAACACCGGGCAATATCGTTGCCATCCGTCCTATGAAAGACGGGGTCATCGCGGATTTTGAAGTGACCAATATCATGTTGAACTACTTTATCAAAAAAACGAAAACAAGCTCGTTTTTTAAACCGCAGGTCGTTATCGCCGTTCCTTCCGGCGTGACCACAGTGGAAGAAAGAGCGGTAAAAGACGCCGCCAGAGAAGCGGGCGCCGCAAATCCGATCACGATAGAAGAACCGATGGCGGCTGCCATGGGAGCAGGGCTTCCCGTAAAAGACCCTGTCGGGAATATGGTAGTGGATATCGGCGGCGGCACAACTGAAGTGGCTGTCATCTCTTTGGGCGGTATCGTGGTATGTAAATCCGTCCGTATCGCAGGGGATGAAATGGATGAAGCTATCATTCAGTATATCAAGAGAAAATATAAAATCGAAATCGGGGAAAGAATGGCAGAGACCATTAAGATAGAAATCGGTTCCGCTTTGCCTTTGGAAGAAGAAAAAACGTATGAATTAAGAGGTCGGGATCTGATGACAGGGCTTCCGAAAACAGCTGTCATCAAATCGGAAGAGATCAGAGAAGCGTTGATGGATCCGATCTACAGCATTATTGACGCGATCAAGGCAACATTGGAAAAAACACCGCCGGAATTGGCAGCAGACATTATGGACAGAGGGATCATGATGACAGGCGGCGGCGCCTATATTCGAGGATTGAATGACTTGATCAGCCAAGAAGTAGGGATGCCGGTACTGGTATCAGACCATGCGCTGGAATGTGTTGCGTTGGGCACCGGTATTTTTGCCGAATATTTATCCAAAAACGGCAAGATATGATTCATTAGTATAGAAGAAAGCAGGGATTTGTATTGTTTTCTAAAAAATCCTTTAAATTTGTGATGATACTGATTTTGATCACAGTTCTACTTTTGGTAGTTATCAGAATGAGTCTTATGCATTCTTCTGTTACGCGAGGAGTAGAAGAGGCGACCAATACAGCATTCAATCCGCTTCAAAAAGGAACGACTTCCGTTTCGAATTATTTTGGTTCGTTATTCTATAATTTAACGCATATGGATGATATTTTGACGGAAAACAAAGCGTTGGCAGAGGAAAACAGCCAGCTGAAAGCAAAATTGAACCAATACGATGAACTGTTATTGGAAAATCAACAGATGCGGTCGATGATGAATTTCAATAATCGGCAGACGGAATATGATCTTTTGGGCGCAGAAATCATCGGACGGGATACGGAGACTTGGTTTGATGTGATAACCATAAACAAGGGAAGCAAAGACGGGATCCAGACAGATATGCCGGTGATCACAGAAAACGGTATCGTTGGCCGTATTTTGGAAGCGGGACGGAATTGGTCCAAAGTCATGCTGATTTTGGATGAAAGAAGTTCTATCAGCGGTATGCTCCAACAAACCAGAGAAGTGGGAATCGTGAAAGGCAGTGTGGAATCTTCCGCATCCAGAGGATTGCTGCAAATGGTCTATATCGCGGAAAACGCGAAGATCCAAGCGGGAGATTTGGTGATTTCTTCCGGCCTTGGCGATGTTTTTCCCAAGGGGCTTGTGATCGGAGAAGTGGTGGAAGTGGAAAAAGATCCTTTGACGCTCTTTTATTCGGCAACGGTAAAACCGGCAGT
This sequence comes from Bacillota bacterium, assembly GCA_016288255.1. Lineage (GTDB taxonomy): Bacteria > Bacillota > Tb-RUG-66 > Tb-RUG-66 > Tb-RUG-66 > Tb-RUG-66. The sequence goes on along the minus strand of JAEEYS010000168.1, from coordinate 2,095 downwards.
GGATTTGGATAGATTGGAAAAGGTGTTTATTCTTATGAATTATAATTCACCTTTAGAAGAAGGGGTAGATGAGATATCAACACCGTAAATAAGATAAAACATATTCTTTTTATTTTAATTTGTATTGTCATCCAAGCTTCTTTTATGCCTTATTTACAAATCAAAGGTTTGATACCGGATATTATTTTGATTTTGTCTATCTGCTATACCTTGCTGTATTCTTTACAGATCGGTATGGCAGTATCTGTCTTTTCCGGGTTGCTTTTGGATGCTTTAAGCGGATTCCCTGTGGGGATCGGCACTTTATCCAGATTTTTGACGGTAACGCTGGTAGGTATCCTAAAAGGCAATGTCTATGTCAGAACCTTGATCATCATGACCGTGGTTTTTATTACCACATTCATCAAAGAAATTCTGTTCCTGCTGATCCACATTCTTTTTGGCACAAAACTGTATATTGGAAGCAGTCTTTTGCTTATTTTTTATAAAATGCTCTACAATACCATTTTTTCACCTGTGGTATATTTTGCGCTGAGAAAAGTAGGGCAGCTTTTTCATGAACAAGATCAGAGGGGGTGATTCTTTTGCTCATTAAGAAAAATGACGAAGAAGCAAGAAACATGACTCCTTATAAAATCATTTCGGTGATCGTGATCATCGCTATCGCCGTTTTAATGTCACGCCTTTTTTATTTGCAAGTGGTAAAGGGCGCCTATTATGAAAGTTTAGCGGAAAAAAATCGGATACGGAAACTTCCTATCAACTCCAGCAGAGGAAATATCTATGATTCCAAGGGCAGACTGATGGCAACGGATGAATCCAGTTTTTCTCTGTCGATCATGGATATGGGTTTGAGCGATGAAGAAGTGGATGATGTGGTCAATCGCTTAAGGCCGATCATTGATTATGATCTAAAAAAAGATATCTTAAAACGCGTGGATGAAACAGGCGGCATTTCGCTGACCGATGCGGAGGATAAACCTTATACGATATTGAGCTTTGACGGTTCGCTGAAAGAAGGTACGGTAAGCGATATCCATGCAAAAGAGTATTTGACAGAACAGCCGATCCAGTTAAAAAGCTACAACGCGGCCACAGGACGCATTGAGATCGATGTGGACAGCTTAAGCGAAGAGTTTCGGGAAAAGTTTCAGGAAAACGAACTGCGGGTGCTGTTGACCTACCGCTATGACTCCACGGAAACATTGAAAGAACTTTGCAAAAGCCACAAATATAAAGGGTGGCAGCCGGTAAAGATCACTTCCGGTATTTCGGAAGAAATGGTAGCGCAGATCGAAGAAAATCATATCCATCTGCCCGGGGTGATCGTCGAAGTGGAATACTTGCGGCAATACAACTATTATAATTTACCGGAAGCGGAATTGAGTATTCTGGGAGAAAGATTGACAGAAGAAGAAAGGGCGACCTATCAGCAAGGGGTCACTTCTGAAGGCAAAGCGGGAGATACGCCTCCCGGCGCGCATTTATTCGGTTACATGGGAAAAGTGACGGATTCCAACAAAGATACCATGCTTGCTTTGGGCCATCGTATCGATGACTACGTGGGCAGAGGCAGCGGGTTGGAAAGCGTTTATGAAGAAGAACTTTTTGGTTCACACGGAGAACGGGTCGTGGAAATCGACGTATTGGGCAATATTGTGCAGGAGATCGAAGGCGGTTTGGTAGAACCTACCTCGGGAAATAATCTGCATTTGACCGTTGATATGGATCTGCAAAAGGTTGCGGAAGAATCTTTAAAAAAGCAACTGCAAAGGACCAACGCGGATATCCAAAGGAAGGCCAAAAGCGAACCGAAATATCGAAACGATGTAGCGGAAAAAGCGGCGGCAGTCGTGATCGATGTCAATACAGGCGATATTTTAGCAATCGCGTCTTTGCCCACGTATGATCCGAATTTAAGTAAATTCAATTGGGATCGGTTGAATGAAAAGCCGTATCCTTTGAAACCGGTCGCTTTTCGGGAAGTATTTCCTCCCGGGTCCATCTTCAAGATGGTCACCGGCGCCGCAGCCCTGGAATTGGGCAAAGTCACCACGACGGAACGGTTGAACGGGAACGGACCTTATGTTTATAA
>JAEEYS010000167.1 GCA_016288255.1 Bacillota bacterium | reverse complement strand
TATGATATGTCAGCAGTCTTGCCGCAATGATCTCTCCCGCCTTAAAAGTATGCCTTAAATACGCTTTGGAATAATTTCTGCAGACATAGCAGTCACATTCCGGATCCAGCGGCGAAAAATCATCAAAATACTGCGCCTGCTTGATCACTACTTTGCCCCCGGAAGTCATTGCGGTACCGTTTCTTGCCGTTCTGGTAGGCAGCACGCAGTCAAACATGTCAATACCGCGGATAACCCCTTCTATCAGATCATCGGGAGAACCGACCCCCATCAAATACCGCGGTTTTTCTTTCGGCAGGCAAGGCGCCGTCAAAGAAAGAAGATGATACATCATCTCTTTTTCTTCCCCAACACTTAATCCCCCAATGGCATAACCCGGCAGATCAAGACTGGTGATCTGCGCCGCGGACTCTTTTCTCAGATCCTCAAACATGCCCCCCTGCACGATACCAAACAAAGACTGCTTGTCATTTTGATGCGCTTCTTTACAGCGTTTTGCCCAACGATAAGTCAGCTCCATAGACTTTGCCGTATAGTCATAACTGCTGGTATGCGGAGGACATTCATCAAAAGCCATGATAATATCCGCTCCCAGATCATTTTGTATCTCTATGGCTTTTTCCGGTGAAATAAACTGCTTGGAACCGTCTATATGCGACTGAAAATAGACGCCCTCTTCCGTGATTTTACGCAATTTCGATAAGCTGAACACCTGAAATCCGCCGCTGTCTGTTAAGATCGTTCTGTCCCAATTCATAAACCGGTGCAGTCCCCCCGCTTTTTTGACAAGGTCGCTTCCCGGTCTTAAATAAAGGTGATAGGTATTGCTCAATATGATATTGGACCCGATCTCTTTCAATTCTTCCGGCGACATGGCCTTTACCGTGGCCTGGGTCCCTACCGGCATGAATAAAGGCGTATCATACACTCCCTGCGGTGTGATCAGCTTTCCAAGCCTTGCGCCTGTCTCTTTTTCTTCTTTTATCAGTTGATATTGGATCATTTTCTATATCCTTTCTGCCGTTATCGTGTTTTCATCAGGATAAGACCGTAAAAAATCTGTCTGCTCATGTGTAAGGATAAAGTTTGCCAATACGGCCTGTCCATCCTCTTTTGTTCCGTTTCGCAAACAGCATGCTCTGCCGTCCTTCAATTTGACCTGTTTTCAATATTCCATTTTCTTTTTTCCTTCACTGCCATACATGCCGAGCAGGATACTGCATGCTGTATATATCCTATTTTCCTAATAAACCAAAATCTAAAGAAGGAATTGTATGACCAGTCCTGCCGCTGTACAAACGGCCAGTGCAATGGCTTCTCCGATCAAAAACCCTTTGATGTGAAACCAATAATCATGATAATCCTTCACCATGTCCTCTGTCACTTTAAAAACAAAATGAGGATCATGGCAGAACCAAATCACCTCCAGCACAACAGCATCATATAGATTTACGCTCGTCCACAGCAGAAAACCAAATCCAAAGCCCTCCCGAAAAGTCGTATACCCGTTCACACATCTTAAAATCAGGCTGAGAACGATAACAAACAGAAGAGAAGCAAGGATCTTCGTCGTCACCTTATCTTTTTGTGTAGGGATCCTGTCCTTATACGCATCCAGTGATTTGACCCGCTCCTGGATCTTCGGCGGATAATCATACAGCATCTTGATCGGCTCTCTGGACATGATAAATACCATCAAAGTGAAGAGTAAACACAAAATAACGCTTTCTATTGCAATGACCATGATCCCATACCTCGTAAAATCTCGATTTCACAGCCGTCCAAGTCATGATTTTCCTATTTTTCTTCTCCGGCTTCTTTCTTCACAGCAAAAGTCAACACTTTTTACCTTTGATGCCGTCATTATAAGATCAGCATCGCGTCTCCAAAACTAAAAAACCGATATTTTTCTTCCACCGCGATCCGATACGCTTCCAATATCCATTCTCTGTCCGCCAAAGCAGACACCAGCATGATCAGCGTGGATTCCGGCAAATGAAAATTCGTGATCAGCGCATCGATCATCCGAAAGGTATAGCCCGGATAAATAAAAATATCCGTAAAACCTTTCCCGGCTTTTAAAAGTCCTTCTTCCGACACATTGCTTTCCAAGGTCCTTGTGGCCGTCGTTCCAATGGCAATGATCCGTCTTCCTTCCTGTTTTGCCTGATTGATGGTCTTTGCCGCTTCTTCCGTGATCTCATAATATTCACTGTGCATCTTATGATCTGCGATATTCTCTTCCTTCAGCGGCCGAAAAGTTCCCAGCCCTACATGCAAAGTAACGTCCACAATGGTGATACCCTTTTTCTTCAAAGCCTCTATCAGTTCTTTTGTAAAATGCAACCCCGCGGTAGGCGCCGCAACGGAGCCTTCCGTTTTGGCATACACCGTCTGATATCGGTCTTTGTCTTCCAGCTTTTCTTTGATATAAGGAGGAAGAGGCACTTCTCCCAAGATCTCCAATATTTCCTTAAAATCACCGGAATAAGTAAACTCTATGATACGGCCTCCTTCGTCTGTCCGCTCCAGCACTTCCGCTACAAGCTTCCCTTCTCCGAAAGAAACTCTGTCTCCTTCTTTTAACCGTTTTCCCGGTCTCACCAATGCTTCCCATCGATCATTTTCCAACGGGCGGAGCAAAAACACTTCGATCAAAGCGCCGGTTTTTTCTTTTACACCAAAAAGCCGGGCGGGTATCACTTTCGTATTGTTTCTCACCAACACATCCCCCGGCTTTAAATATTCTATTATGTCATAAAAATGCCTGTGACTGATCTCTCTCGTTTTCCGATCCAACACCATCAGTCTGGAAGCATCTCTTTTTTCTATAGGCTTTTGCGCGATCAATTCTTTCGGCAAATCGTAATAAAACAGTTCTTTTTTCATTGTTTTCCCTTATATATCCTCTTTTTGTGATTTCCTCTATCTGTTCAAAAACCGAAACAACAACATCAGCAAAATACTGATGATCACACAGGAAACGATCGGAAAGAAAATCGTCACGTTCCCTTTTCGATAAACAATGTCTCCCGGCAAATGGAACAGGCGGAGTCCTCCTTTTTCCAACAACAGCATCAGCGCACCCACTGCGATTAATACCACTCCAAATAAAATAAGAACTTTTCCGGGTCTGTTCATGATCGTTTCTTCTCTGACCTTAAATACCGTTCTTTTTCACTGTAGATACAGCCGCAGTACTGCTGCCGATACAATCCCAGCTCTTTGGAACGTTCTACGGAATTTTTCCAGTAAGGCCTAAAATCCTCATAATAAAATTTCGTATCAAATTTTTTCCCCGCTTGTTTTCCCAGCTCTTTGATGATATCGTGCTTTTGCATAGGGCTGACCAAAAGGGACGTGGTAAAAGCATCGAATTTTCCTTTCTTTGCCACGGAAGCCGCCCGCTCCAGCCGCATGGCATAACAATATTGGCAGCGAATATTTTCCCGATATACCGTTCTTCTTAAAAATTCTTCCAGATCATATTCATCGATATAGATCATGGGCATATCATACAATTTTTCCAGTTGTTTCACTGCTTCCAATCTTTTTTCATATTCCGTATACGGATGGATATTGGGATTATAAAACAGTCCGTATACTTCATGTCCTTCCTCTCTCAACTTTTGGATCGGATAAGAAGCGCAAGGCGCGCAGCACATATGCATCAAAAGCCGCATTTCAATCCTCTTCTTCCTCTTTATTATAATAGTGGATCTCTAACTGCTCCACTTCTTTTTTGTTCTGCTTTTTGGGTCTTTCCTCTTCCAGCAAAAACGGCAGTCCCAAATGTTCATAAGCCGCTTTTGTCACGATCCTTCCTCTCGGCGTTCTGGCCAAAAATCCCTGCTGCATCAAAAACGGTTCGTACATGTCTTCAATGGTTTCTCTTTCTTCACTGGTAGAAGCCGCCAAAGTGTCTAACCCTACCGGGCCGCCGTTAAAGTTTCTGATAATGGCTTTCAGTAACTTTCTGTCCACTCCATCCAGCCCCAGATCATCGATCCCCAGCATGGTCAGACCCATTTCCGCGATCTCTTTGTCGATCACGCCGTTGCCTCTTACCTGCGCAAAATCTCTTACCCGCTTTAACAGCCGATTCGCGATACGAGGCGTTCCTCTGGAACGGCTCGCAATGGCATAAGCTCCTTCTTCTTCTATTTCGATCTTTAAGATCTTAGCAGAACGGATGATGATCTCCATCAACTGTTCTACCGTATAATATTCCAAACGGAATATGATCCCGAACCGATCCCTTAGCGGCGAAGTCAGCATCCCCGCGCGGGTAGTGGCTCCCACCAGCGTAAAAGGCGGCAGATCGATCCGGATCGACCTAGCGGAAGGCCCTTTCCCTATAATGATATCCAAGGCGCCGTCTTCCAGCGCCGGATACAATATTTCTTCTACCGTACGATTCAGCCGATGGATCTCATCAATAAACAAAATATCGCCATGATCCAGGTTCGTCAAAATCGCGGCCAGATCTCCCGCC
>JAEEYS010000166.1 GCA_016288255.1 Bacillota bacterium | reverse complement strand
TTCTCTTTAATAGCCATTCATTTCTAATATCTTTTTGTTTCCTCAAAGGGATAATCTTTTGTTCCCAATCGGATACATGGACTTTATCCAAAACTTGAGGCTGTTCACTTTGTAATTTCATGATTTCATTCCTCTCTTTCCTACCATATAGTGATTCTATCTGTATTATACTGCTTCTTTTTCCGACTTACTACCGTAATTTAGAAGATTTTTCTGATTTTATTATAAAAAGATATAATATCTTGCCTGTTTTGGATTGGATTTCCTTATATTAAGTCACAAAATGAGAAAAAATATCGAAAAATGAAATTTTCTATTTCTTTTATGGCGATTTTATTATAAAATCATATTATAATATTATAATATTTTATTCAGAAATAACTTTTTATTATTAGGGGCTGAAAGCATGATAGATATCAAACTACTCACTTTTATCAACTTGGCAAAATACCGCAGTTTTACCAAAACAGCCAAGGTCATGAACATCACGCAACCGGCTGTGACGCAGCATATCCAAGCTTTGGAAGACTACTACCAGGTCAGGCTCATCAACCGCGACAGACGGATCATCAATCTAACGGAAGAAGGCTATCTCCTGTTGAAATACGCGGAAATGGTCAATGTATTATCCAACGAGATCCACCGTCTTTTGATCAACAAGAACAGTATCCAAAAGAAACACATCATCGGCTGCACCCTGACCATCGGCGAATATGTGTTGCCTCCTATTTTGGTGGATTTTAAAAAGGCATACCCGAATATCGAGATCCTGATGCATGTAGAAAATACAGAAGTCGTGCTCAATAAGCTGAATACGGAAGAAATCGATCTGGGATTGGTGGAAGGCACTTATGAAAGCAAGAAATACCGTTCTAAGCTCTTTCGCCGAGATGAACTGGTTTTGGTCACGGCCGCCGATTCTCCCCTGGCACAATATAACAGCATCAATTTAGACGAATTGAGCAGTTTGAAATTTATCATGCGGGAATCCGGTTCCGGCACCAGAAAAGCCTTTGAAGACGCTCTGCTAAGCAAAGGGTATGACATCAATAATTTGAATATCTATATGGAAATAGGCAATTTGAATTCCATCAAATATTTGGTGGAAGAAGGGCTGGGCTGTACCGTAATCTCACGGGACGCCATCCAAAAAGAACTGCGGATGGATCTGTTAAAGATCATTCCCATCGAAGGATTGAAAATGGAACGAGAATATAATTTTATTTATTTGGATGGCTACATTTATTCCGATTTTATCAATAACTTTATGGATTTTTGCATCAATTTCACGGAACGGGCAAAATAAGCCAACTGTTGCCTCATCAAAGAAAATAAGAAACCGTACAAAAAGATCCCATTTGGTCTTACAAATGGGATCTTTTCTTTTTATCTTTTTATTTTTTCTCTTTTACGCATCCATTTTTTCAAAACGCGTTTCCAGCACAGCCAAAACTTCGCCCGTTTCCTTCTGCAGGATCTCATGATAATACTGATCCCCTTCTTTTTCCGTTTTGACTAAAATATTGCTGCCATAGGTGCATTCTTTCTTAAAAAAGATGTTCAACGCAGCTAATTTTTGACTGCGGACCACGTCCAAAGGCACTGTTTCCAATGCCCATTCCACATACTTGGTATTGTTCACGTGTCCATTGATGTCGATATCCGTATAGCGGATACTGAAATCTTTTTCTATATCTGTCCGCGTTAACGTTTTGGGTTTATCCATCATCACCCGCTGATTTTCGTGGATGCCGTAATATTTTCCCATTTCTTCCGTCACACGCTTTAGTCCTCTGGTCTTTTTATCGATCGCAACAAATTTCGCTCTCGCTTCCACGCAGAGGTTTCCCTCCTTATCCCGTATCTCATATCGACGATAGGCATAAAACCGATCCATCGCAAAAGGAATGGTCTTCACATTGACCTCTTCCGAAAAACGCAGATACTGATAAAAAGTCAGCTCATACTGCACAAAGATCCAGGCGATATCCCGCATCTCTTCCGATTCCGCCGTATGGAGCAGTTCATCCTGCCACATACCCACATCCTGCAGATATTTGATATACACCGTCGGCAGGATCTTTTGATCGGACCCGATATCATAACTGCAGACAGTATAATTCCTATCATAAATTTTTACCGGCATTTTATTTCACCTCTATTTGCTTTTACGCTCTTCTCCGCCGTCTGCGAATCATGATGTAGATCATATTGATGATGATCAAAATAGAAACCACCAGTCTGATGACATAACGTCTCATGGTTCGTTTGTTATTATATTCTTCCGTATTTTTATACGCGTTCTTGGAGATCTCAAAATTTTCTTCATTTTCCACATTCTTTGACGCGTCTTCATATTTGAGGCCGCTGATGGGATAAGTGTTGATCTTGATGGATTCTTCCGTTTCCGTATAAATGTTCACCGTTGCTTTGTTCTTAAACTCCGTGTCGTAAATAAAAACGTTCCCGCTGCCAGGACTGACGATATATCCAAAGGAAGCATCGCTTCTGTTTAACTGCTTTAAGATCCCTTCAAAATAAGAAGTGCTTGATTTTTCTTCTCCGCTGATCAATTTCTTCAAGCCGTTTGCCATGCTTTCCATATCTTCACTGCTCGCGTTGCCGATAATACTATAGTTCAACTGCTTTCCGAAGGTGATATCCCCGCTGTCATCCAAAGACACCACCATGCTTTTGCTTTCCAGATCCGTAAAGAAATATTGATATTCGCTCAGTGTGGGAACATTGTTTTTCTGAAAGAATTTTTCCGCTTCCGTGACGCTGCCCAGTGTTTGGATCATCTTTAGTAAAATATCATAAGGTTCTTCGCCTATATCTTCTTTTTCTTCATCCGCAACAAAATTTTTTGCCGTTTCCAATTTTTCGATGTGGATAAAAAGCCCTTTTTCATTCAACGCGCCTGTGATGTCCTTATCATATCCGATCAAAATAGCGGCATTTTTCTTTTCCACGCCGGGTATTACCCTTACCATTGGGTCTCCTTCTCCCTGCTCTACCAAACCTCCTATCAGGCCGTAATATCCTGTTTGATAATAAAGCGCGGGAGCTGCTATAGCAGAAACAGACATGCTGCACATGAGAACAATCCCTAAAATCAACATCGCTATCTTCTTCTTCATTCCATTGATTCTCCTTTTTCATCCATTGCTATTTTGTAATCTTTTAAAACCCAATGATCCTCTTTATATTCCACTTTTGCTTCCAACGTGCCGAGAAGGACATCTTTGTCAGAAGCTTTCTCTCCTGGTCGGATCAGATCGCCAACCGCTTGATACGCCGACGGTCCAGTCTGCTCCAGGCTTTTTAACTCTATAATGTTTAGGATCGCCGCCCCGCCGGTGAATTCCACTTCATAAGCGTCTTCATCCGTGTCATAAACGATCCCCGCTTTCTGTATTTTCGGCAATTCCATAGCAAGGCCGAAATAATGATCCACTGTTTTTTTCACTTCTTTGAGAGGGATCAAACAGTAACCCTCTCCGTAAAGGCTTTCACAGTTTTCCGTGGGATTTCTCTGCAAAAGATCCAGCGCAGACTCTTCCGCTGTTTCCAAAGAAACGGGACTCACCGTATTGTCATGGAATATAGGTGAGGCATAGATCTCATTGATAAAAAGCTCCAGTTCCGCTTCCATATTGCCTTCTATACCGATTCCGCCCGAGGCCAGATCGCTTGCCTGCGGAGTATATTCCAATAAGATATAGCGCCCCTCTTTTTTCTCTATTACCGCTTTTAAAAGCCCCGAAACTTTGTCGCGGTCCATGATAAAGTAGTACACTTCATATTTTCCGTCTTGCGTCTCATAGATCTCCTTCAGCGTCAGTTTAGAAGGCTCCGGCGTTGTTTTCACAAGATCTTTGCTGATCCGATATTGATCTCCCAAATAGACCGCGATCCCCGTATTGCCGTGTTCTTCCAAATCCACGCCGAAATACTCTTTTACCTTTCGTTCTACCTCTTCTTTTGCGATATAAAGGCTGTTGTTTTCTTCTCGGTAGCCTTCTTCTCCCGCCAAAATATGATAAAGAGCCCATTCCCGCATTTGGTACGCTAAAATGGCGCCGCTTCCTTTTTTCCCAAAAGCTTTGTTTTGATAAAACTGATCCATAAACGCAAGGATCTTCTGTTCTTCTTCCGCTTCAAGATGGACGATACTCCCTTTTTTCAGCTGATCCCTTTCTTTCGGCACCTCATAAGTAGTCACCTTATATCCTTTCAGGATCCAGTGATCCTCTTTGGCCGATATCTCCGCTTTCAGCTCGCCTACATATATCATCCCCTGCTCAAAATCGTCCGCATATCCTATCAGTCCGTATACTTCATACAGATCATTTCCTTGCGCTAAGATATAGTCCAGATCCAAAAAACTCATATCTTTAAAATTGCGGTTCACCATTTTATATTGATTGTCTTCATAATCGATCTCTTCTGTTTTCCGATGTTTTTCTATCGCCACATCAAAAAATTCTTGTACCGTTTCCGCCATCGCCGTTTCATCCACACAAATAGAATTGTTTTCCACTGTGCATCGATCCGGCCGCATCTCTGCCAGATAATACATGACAAAGGTTTTCATTCTTGCTTCGCTGATGCTGTCGATACTGTTCAGCCCAAAAGCAGGATTGTAATAGAATAAATCAATAAACTGTCTGATGCTTTCTATTTTTTCGGGATCTGTTACGACCTCTCCCTCTGTTGTTGTCGCATCGGAAGGATCCGGTTCAGGGAGAGAATTGCTGCAACCGGCTAAAATCAGAGAAAGCAAAAGAACTGCCGTCATCAGATTTCGGAACTTTTTCATTTTCAAAACTCCTTCCGTCCGTCTGCCGTAAAGCACGACAGGCCCCCTCCGGATTTTCTTTCCGGAATGGCTTTATTTTATCATAAAATGCATTGTATGACAAATGCTTCCCTCTTGCCTGTTCCTCTCCTCTGCTAAAACTTTTTTGTGCGCAAACACTTCTTTCATACAAAAAAAGAGAGGATCCGCTCCTCTCCTTTTGATCATTTTTTATTTTATGGATTACCAGTCTTTCTCTGGCATTTCTTCAAACCATTCTTTGGTGGCGCCGCAGTCGGGGCAAAACCAATCTTCCGGAATTTCCGAAAAAGGCGTGCCGGGCACTACGTCCGTGTCCCAGTCCCCTTCTTCCGGCACATAAACATATCCGCACATAATACATTCATAGCAGCCTTTCATTTTTAACCCTCTTTTCTTCAGCAGATATCCTCAGATTCATTATATAACCAATCTCAAATTTTTCAACTCTATTTTGCTAGTCCAATTCGATCTCACGGAAGATCTTTCCGCCAAAATAAAAGAACAAAGCGGAGACCAACAGATTCCAAAGAATGATGCAAAGCATCCCCAAAAGCGAGGACCCCGTCGTTATGGAAACATAGACCAATATGATGATCCCCGGCAAAAAAGCGATAAACAGCATCAACAGTCTGCGCAGCATCTTTAATCCGCTGCTGTGCTTGTTGCCGAACACCTTTCTGGAAAGCACTTCATAATACAAATTCATCGCGCCGAAAGAAACATAGCAGAAAATCGCCGCGATCACGATCTGAAAATCCGCTTTCAGCAAAAATCCCGCAATAGCAAATAAAATAACAGCATCCGTCAGATTTTTAAAATGCTCTCCCAAGGTAGCATAAAAAAGCTTTTTATAATCACTTTCCGGGATAAGATAGATGTAATGATTTCCAAGCTCTCTGCTCCATCTGTCATTGGCGGCAAAGACCGTCATCATATAAACGCCAAAGAACAAAGGATAATAAATGCTCTGCATACCGGAAAAAAAGGTCACCGCCAAAGTCACTCCAATAGTGGATAAGGAAGTGATGTCCAGAAAGAAGAAACCTTTTTTCCGCCGGTCCAATATGGATTTTTCATAAATCACCTTTGCCCCTTCTTTTCGGAAAGTATAATCGATCTTCTTCAGCTTTCCTCTTGTTTCGCCCATACGATTCTGCCGTCTTGCCTGGATCAATTCTTCGTTGTACTGGGTCGCCAAAAGAACATCTTCATAAAAGTCCTGATCCATAGAATACAAAAGCTTCAATGAAACGATGACCGTCAAGACCAACAGCGCCAAATAAACATAAGTCATGCCGCTCACGCCCAAGACCGCCGTGGAAATGACCTGAAGCGCCCAGCCCATAATAGGGATATATCGAAAAACAGGATGCGCCAGCCCTTTGGAAAAAAGAGCTGAGACTTTTCCCTCTTTGACCAAACAAAACAGCGCGTAAGCCGTGATCAAAACCATCACAGCATATAATATCCGCTTACATAAGTCTTTATTCTTTTCACTTCTGGAAGCAAAACTGTAAATCATCATACCCAAAATCGGCATGCTGATCAAATACAGCAAAAACCCTGCCACTAAAAAGAAAATGCCGCTGTTTTGGATCGCAAAATTATTCTTTAAATTCGGGATCTGACAAAAAGCCACAAAAACGACAGTCAACACGCTGGCCAAACTTTTGATAAACCCGTAAATCAGCAGATCTCCCGTTTTGATAGGCGCGTTAAAAGCCATATTCACGTCACTGGCGCGGAAAAAAGAGCTTCCTTTTTCTATGGCCGACTGGAACGAATAAAAAGCGTAAAAAAGCAGTATAGCGGCTATGATCCCGATAAACAGATCATTTTCCTGTTGGGTGATGATCCCGCTTGGCATAAGGAAAGAGCTGACTAAAATCAGGATGACAAAAGCGAACAGTAAAATATAGCCGATCAGCGCCGCTTTTCGTTTTTTTAAGCCTTTCATTTCGTTAATGAAGCTTCTTTTCAAAATATACATCAAGGAACTCATGACGCCGTATCTTCCCCTTTCCCCGTTACTTGGAGGAATATCTTTTCTACATCCGAGCCGGATTCCTTTTTCGTGCTTTCCCAGATCGTCTTTCCTTTGTTCAGGATGATCACTCTGTCATAAAGATCCAACACACTTTCGATGATATGGGTGCTGATCAAAATGGAAGCGCCTTCCGCTTTCAGTTCCGCCAAAATATCCTTTAATTCTTTGATTGCCTTGGGATCCAGCCCGATCAACGGCTCGTCCAGCAAAATCACCTTGGGCTTGATGATCAAAGCGCAAAGAAGGCTGACTTTCTGCTGCATCCCTTTGGACAATTCTTTTCCCAGTTTTTTCCGTTTATCATCCAGATCCAGCCGTTTTAACAGCGTTTCTCCGTATTCTAAATAGCTGTCATCCAGTTTGTACGCCTTCATAATAAAATTCATATGTTCTTCCACAGTCAAAGAATCATACACTGCCGGCGTTTCCGGTACATAGCCGAAAATCCGCTTCGCTTCCAGCGTTTTATTGCCCATGCCGCAGATATCGATCTCCCCTTCGAACCGAAGAAGCCCTGCGATACACTTGATCGTGGTGCTTTTCCCCGCCCCGTTGGGGCCCAGCAAAATCCCGATCTCTCCCGTTTCTATCTTTAAATTGACGTCTTCTACCGCGATCACGTCTTTATATCTCTTGGTCAAATGCTTGATTTCTAACATTTCCTCACCTCATGCCCTATTATAACAAATTGGAAACAGAAGCAAGTCATTTTTTACTCTTTTTTCAGTAAAATATTTTACAAAAATGGAATCAATCGTTTTAAAAAACTATTTTCTGTCAAATGGTTCTCCAATTTTTCCAAGGGCACCCAGAAAAAAGGAAACCCGATACTTCTCGGCCCGATCTCATACTGCTGAAAATAGATCACCATCATGTGATCCACCACATAATAATCCTGTCTCTTTTTCACTCCCAGGTAGCTGTCCTCAAAAAAATCTATTTTTCTTTTGATAAAGCTCTCCTTTCCCCAACGGGACAAAAAAGCAAAAGCCGCTTCTTCCTCTTCAAACAATTCATAAAAGGGATAAGCTTCTCCTTTTTTGATATCAAAAGTGAGCGATCTGACCATTTGAATGGGGTGCGCGCCCAAAAAATCGCCGCTTCCCAAAAAGGCGATGCTCAAAATCCCTCTCTCATTGGTCTTGACTTCATAATATCCCGATACATCAGTCGGTATCTCCATGTAATACAGCTCGCTGACCATTTGTTTTACAAAGCGATGGATCATATCATTCATTTTTTGCTCTTTTGCCGGATCCGAAAGTCCGGATAAAGCGGGGTAATCAAAATAGATATGGGTTTTTACATAATGGAGCGTCTTGATCGTCACAGGCGCTGAAAATCTCATTTTATTCTCTCCTTTGTATGTAAAATAGTCTATGGAACATAGACTATTTTCTTTTTTATTTTGATAAAACAGGCTGTAATTGATTTCCTTTTAGAGCAGACGATACGGTATCAACAAGCCGTTCCGGCTGAAACAAAACGGAACTGGGTTTTTTGATCGGATCATCCTGCCCAAAAGGCACAAAGTAGATATTTTTTGTATTCAAAAGCAGTCCCAGATTTTTGGCATTGGCGGAAAGGCCATCGTTACTGGAAACGCCGATCACAACAGGTTTTCCATTCCTCAAGTGCGCTTTGGCCGCCATGGTCACGGAAGAATCCGTGATCCCGTTTGCTATTTTGCCCAGGGTGTTTCCCGTACAGGGAGCGATCACCAACACATCTATAAAAGATGCGGGACCAATGGGTTCCGCTTCTTTCACCGACGCTATGATATCCTTGCCGGTCATCTCTTTTAGCATTTCTTTCCAATGCGCCGCCTTTCCAAACTTCGTATCCAGAGAAAACGCTGTTTCCGACATGATCGGAAAGACTTCTGCCCCTTCTTCCATCAGCCTTTTTACTTCTGGCATGATTTTTCCAAAGGTGCAGAAAGAACCGGTTATGGCAAAACCCGCTTTGATTCCCTTTAGCTGCATTATCCCATCTCCTTTATCGCATGATATATGGCATGTTCCATATACCTTGCCGCCGCCTTCGGCGCGATCTTCCCCGGCAGTCCCGGCGCATGGATGGCATGGATCCCCCGTTCTTTTGCTGCCGCAAAGTCCACCCCCTCTGGTTTTCTTTTGGATAAATC
>JAEEYS010000165.1 GCA_016288255.1 Bacillota bacterium | reverse complement strand
TGACCGGCGACATGACGGCGCCGTACCCATGGGTATATTTTAAAACCGTATTCTGCCACGTCACCGCATCCGACTGTAATTTTTCCTGATTCAATTCTCTTGCCGAAATAAAGACCTGCTGATAATTTCCGTCTATGACATAACGATCCACGTCCACATCATAAAAATCATAATACGGTCTTAAACTCTGCACCTGATTGTATACGGTCTTGGTAGGCCGAAAATCATTGATCCTGATATTGGCTACCGTATCCATATTTTCTTCCAGCATTTCTTTGGTCAACGTCTTGGAAACAGGAAAATCCGTTGTCCTGGTCCGATCCAACTGAAACGCTTTTCTGGTATATTCAATATTATAAGAAAGATAATCTCTTTCCATCTGCAGCTCATTGGGTTCCACCCGCCATGCCTGTACAGCGTAAGCGATCACATTGGTCAAAACGGTCACAGCGATCACGGCGATCACAGCGATCTTGGCCACCTTGAACTTTTTGGACACGATCAAAGCGATCCCTGCCAGCAAAATGATCACCAGCATGATACGATAACCCGGCAGCATGACCTTTACATCGGTATAAGTCGCCCCAAACGCCGCTCCTCTGGTGGAATACAATAAATCATACGCTTTAAAATAAAATCCCAATCCAAGAAGGATAAGAAAGATCCCGCCCAGTGTCATGACCTGCGATAAAAAAGGATCTCCTTCCGGATTCTCTTTTTTGAGTATCACATATACAATCACGCCTGCCGCCAAATAGATCCCGCTCAGCATGACCAAGATCAAATAAAAATCTTTCAGTAACGGCAGCCTGAACAAATAAAGCGAGATATCCTTCTGGAACAAAGGATCTGTTACCCCAAAAGGCTCTGCATTCAAAAAGATCAAAAGTCTCTGCCAAAAATCACCCGATACCAAATTGGTCGCAAAAAGCCCCACGACCGCGGACAATACAAGTATCCCGATCTTGAATCCCTTTTGCGATATCTTATCATTTTTCAAAAGAGGCTTTTTAAAGATCAGCTGCCCCACGCCAAAGGTCACGCAAGCCGCAAAAAGCCAAACCAAAATGACAGAACCTACCCGGTATAAGATCTCTTTCATAAAGATCTCCGTATATCCTACCGATTGGAACCATTTGATATCCAAATAGTATCCCATGATCAGATTCAAAAGAAGGATAACTGCCAGCACGATGCCGATAATGATCCAATTTCTTTTTGCTTTGCCGCTCATAGGCCGTCTTGTACGCGGTTCTTTCCTTTGTCTTCCTTTAAAATGAGGAAACCCCTTTTTCCCGTTTTCCGCTTTGGCAGTATTTTCTTCATACTGCTCCTGGCTCTCCTCTTGATACATCTCATAAGAACCGGACTGCTTATCCGGTCTTTTTTGATAAGAGCCGTGATATTCTCCGCTGTCAAACTCCACTTGAATCCCTTCATCCGTTGTCCCCGATTGCGGCTCTTTCTCCTCACCATAATCATAAGAGGAAGAGCTCTGCTCTTCCTCTTTGTCATGATTCAAGTGATCAAAAAAGTCATCGGGAAATCCAAAAAATCCTTTCATATCCCTAATCCTTTCTGCTTCATACTGCTCTCCGCCGTTTTTTATTCATAGAGAGGGAATCTTTTGCACAAAGCTTCCACTCTCTTAGAAATTTCTTCCACAGATTGTTTTTTGGAAATGGTAGCATCGATCAAGTCCGCAATTTCTTCCATTTCCGCTTCTTTTAATCCTCTGGTGGTCATAGCAGGTGTCCCGATCCGAATACCGCTTGTTACAAACGGACTCTGCGGATCATCCGGGATCGCATTCTTATTGACGGTAATATGCACTTCGTCCAGCATGCTTTCCGCTTCTTTTCCGGTAACGCCCTTGTTTCTCAAGTCGATCAGCATCAAATGATTGTCTGTTCCGCCGGAGATCAATTGGAAATCCCGTTTTAACAAGCTGTCCGCCAAGCATTTCGCGTTATTGATGATCTGTTTTTGATATACCTTAAATTCTTCCGTCATCGCTTCTTTCAGCGCCACGGTTTTTGCCGCGATCACATGCATCAACGGACCGCCCTGGATCCCCGGGAAAATCGCTTTATCGATCTGTTTTGCCAAAGCTTCCGTGCTTAAGATCATGCCGCCTCTGGGTCCTCTTAATGTTTTATGAGTCGTTGTCGTCACAACATCCGCATACGGCACCGGACTCATATGAAGTCCCGCCGCAACAAGCCCCGCGATATGCGCCATATCTACCATAAAGAGTGCGTCGACTTCTTTCGCGATTTCCGATAATCTTTTAAAATCAATACTTCTCGGATAAGCGCTGGCTCCCGCTACCAATATTTTCGGTCTGACTTCTTTTGCGATCTTTTCTACTTCATCATAGTCTATTCTTCCTGTTTCTACATTGAGGCCGTAAGAAGAAAATTGAAAATATTTTCCGGATACATTCACTGGACTGCCGTGGGTCAAATGTCCGCCATGGGCCAAGCTCATTCCCAGCACTTTATCGCCCGGATTCAACAGTGCGAAATAAACGCCAAAGTTTGCCTGGCTGCCGGAATGAGGCTGCATATTGACATGTTCTGCCCCAAAAATTTTCTTTGCCCGTTCGATCCCCAATTTTTCCACCTGATCCACAAATTCACAACCGCCGTAATACCGTTTATCCGGATAACCTTCCGCGTATTTATTGGTCAGCACATAGCCCTGTGCTTCCATCACAGCCGGACTGGTAAAATTTTCGGAAGCGATCAATTCGATATTGGACCGCTGCCGGTTCAATTCTCTTTCCATCATTTCTACCAATTCCGGATCTACTTTTTTTACCTGTGAAATATCCATATTTATTTCCTCCTTATGCCAATTTTATACAGCATTTTTTCTCTTTGCTCTATTTTATTCCTGTGTTCCCTTTTTATCTGATTTTTTCCAATATCATTATAGCACTATCTCAATTTTTTTCACAATAGAAGCTGATCAAAAAGGCGCTATAAAAATTCTGTTTTTTCTATATTTATAATCATTTTTTATAATAACTTCGCCTTCCCCCGATAGATCACACCGTGTCTGGTATCCATGGTCACTTCTTCTTCCGTCAATTTCAG
>JAEEYS010000164.1 GCA_016288255.1 Bacillota bacterium | reverse complement strand
GGCCCGGAGAGCGCGGCAAGAAAACGATTCAAGCTGTCGGCGATCTCTTTTGCGGACAAGATCTCTTCCGGGGTCATTGTTTCGGGGATGCTTTCGGACAATTCCTCAAACACCAGTTCGATCTCGCCGCCGCCTCGCTTCTGCGCGCGGCTCTCCCGCCATTTTTTTAAGCAGATATAGCGGGTGATCTTTCCCAAAAACGTGGACAGCCGCTCCGGCTTATGGGGAGGCATGCTGTTCCACGCGTGCATCCAGGTATCGTTTAGGCTTTCTTCGATATCTTCCGCGCGGGACAAGATGTTGGAAGCGATCCGATAACAATATTTTTGATATTTTAGGGACGTTTCCGAAATGGCTTTTTCGTTTCGCTGCCAATAGAGATTGACGATTTCTCTGTCTTCCATCACGTGACCTCCAGTTTTGCTGAAAAGAGCTCTTCATATTACTACCACCCAAAAAAAGAAGATGGTTACAGACCTTTTTTTGATTATAACATGAGAAAAAAACGCCGCTAAAACAAAAGGCACAAAAAGAAGCAAAAGAAAAGGGGACAAAAGCAAAAACAGAACAGGGCAAAGAGGCAATTGAGTGGAGTAAAACAAAAAAAGTATGCTATAATAGAAGCACGAAAGAAAAAATGAAAGAAAAACGAAAGAAAATGAAAAGAAAAAGACGGCTCTTATCAGCCGATCCGATAAAAAAGAGAGACAGAGAGGAAGAGGACCATGCCGAACATGCCCGAAGATACCATTGCCGCCATTGCCACTCCTTTGGGAGAAGGGGGGATCGCCATCGTGCGCATCAGCGGAAAAGAGGCGTTCCCGGTCATTGACCGGATCTTTCAGCGGCCGCAGCAGCAAAAGATCGATTTTACCAAGACCCATCGCTTGTATTATGGGCATATCGTGCTGCCGAAAACGGGAGAAACCATAGATGAAGTCATGGTTTCCGTCATGCTGGCGCCCAAGACCTATACGGTGGAGGACGTAGCGGAGATCAACTGCCACGGCGGTATCGCGGCGGCGCAAAAAGTGCTGGAATGCGTGCTTTTAGAAGAGGGCGTTCGCTTGGCGGAGGCGGGAGAATTCACCAAACGGGCCTTTTTGAACGGCAGGATCGA
The DNA here is from genome assembly GCA_016288255.1 of Bacillota bacterium. GTDB lineage: Bacteria > Bacillota > Tb-RUG-66 > Tb-RUG-66 > Tb-RUG-66 > Tb-RUG-66. The sequence goes on along the minus strand of JAEEYS010000164.1, from coordinate 7,863 downwards.
CCTGACCCAAGGGGAAGCGGTCATGGATATGATCTCCGCCAAAACCGATTTGAGCCGGGCTTTGGCCATGAATCAGCTGAAAGGGTCTTTAAAAGAAAAGATCCAGTCGCTGCGCAAAAGACTCCTCTTTTTGATGGCCAATATCGAGGCGGGAGTCGATTTTCCGGAAGAAATGGACGTGCAGAAGATCACTTTGGAAGCCAAAGAGGAGATTTTATCTTTGATAGAAGAAGCGGACGATCTTTTAAAAACGGCGGAAGAGGGAAAGATCCTGCGGGAAGGCATCAGCGCAGCCATTGTGGGCCGCACCAATGTGGGAAAATCCTCTTTATTAAACGCTTTGTTGAAAGAACCGCGGGCTATTGTGACCAATATTCCCGGCACGACACGGGATATCATAGAAGAGACCATCAATCTGGACGGGATCCCGCTGCGCCTTGTGGATACGGCAGGGGTGCGGGATACGGAAGACGTGGTAGAGAAGATCGGGATCCAAAAAACGAAAGAAGCGCTGAAAAAAGCGGATATCGTCATTTTGTTATTGGACAAAAGCGAAGATCTGACCAAAGAGGACGAAGAGATCCTGGCGCTGACGGAAGGAAAACGGACCTTGCTCTTGTTAAATAAAAAGGATCTGACCCCTTCTTTCACCAAAGAAACGATTTTAAAACGGTATCCCGCAAAAAAAGAAGAGGAGATATTGGAGATTTCCGCCGTAAAAGAAGAGGGGCTTACGGGACTGAAGGAAACCATCAAAAAATGGATCTTAACGGAACATTTGGACGTCAGACAGGACGTTTTTATCACCAAAGCAAGGCACAAAGAGCTGCTTTTGCAGGGAAAAGCGGCGCTGGAAAGCGCAAAGGGGGTCATTGAGGAAGGACTGCCTTTGGATCTGGTGTCCATCGACTTAAAAAACGGGTATGAAGCCTTAGGAAAAATGATAGGGGAAACCTATGAAGATGATGTGCTGGACTTGATTTTCAGCGAATTTTGTATTGGAAAATAGGAGCAGAGCAAAGCATGGAAAAAGCAGACAGGACAGGATATTATTTCGGAGGACAATTTGATATCATCGTGGTAGGTTTGGGGCACGGCGGCTGTGAAGCGGCGCTGGCGGGCGCCCGTATGGGACGATCGGTCTTGGCGCTGACGCTGAATCTGGACAGCATTGCCATGATGCCCTGCAATCCTTCTATCGGCGGCCCGGCAAAAGGGCATATGGTGCGGGAGATCGACGCCTTGGGAGGCGAAATGGCCAAAAATATCGACAAAACCATGATACAGGTCAGGAAATTGAATTTGAGCAAAGGCCCTGCCGTGCAGACTTTGCGAGCCCAGGCGGACAAACGGGATTATTCCTATACCATGAAAAAAGTGTTGGAAAATCAGGAAAATCTGACCTTAGCCCAGGGGGAAGCCACGGAGATCCTGACAGAAGGGGGCCGCGTCACCGGCGTTTTGACCCAAAACGGGATCCTTTATCAAGCAAAAGCAGTGGTGATCACCACAGGGACTTATATGAAAAGCAATATCATCATCGGCAGCAGCTTTACGGAAGGGGGCCCCAACGGGTTAAAGCGGGCAAGGACCATTTCCGACAGCCTAAAAAGCCTGGGCCTTTCCATCGGCCGGTTCAAGACCGGGACGCCTGCCAGAATTGATAAACGATCTGTTGATTTTTCTAAGATGTCCGTGCAGGAAGGGGACAAAGAACCGGAACCATTCTCCTTTGATTCGGTGGATTTTTCCCTGCCCTATCAAATTCCCTGTCATTTGACCTATACCAATGAAAGGACCCATGATATCATTCGGCAGAATCTGGATCGTTCGCCCCTATACAGCGGGCTGATCACGGGGATCGGACCCCGATATTGTCCTTCTATCGAAGATAAGGTCATGCGGTTCAAAGACCGAACGGCGCATCAGATCTTTATTGAGCCGGAAGGAAAAGATACCAATGAAATGTATGTGCAGGGCATGTCCACCAGTCTGCCTTATGATGTGCAGGAAGCCATGTTAAGAACGGTGGCGGGCTTGGAAAACGTGCGTATCATGCGTCCTGCCTATGCTATAGAATACGATTACGTGGACCCCGGCGTATTGAAACGGACCTTGGAAGTCAAAGATATCGAGGGACTTTATCTGGCGGGACAGATCAACGGGACTTCGGGATATGAAGAAGCGGCGGCCCAGGGCCTTGTGGCGGGGATCAACGCCGCCTTGAAGATACAGGAAAAAGAACCTTTGCTGCTGACCCGAATGGACAGCTATATCGGGGTCTTGATCGATGATCTGATCACCAAAGGAGTCAACGAACCTTACCGTATGCTGACTTCCCGGGCGGAATACCGCCTTTTGCTTCGCAACGACAACGCGGATCTGCGGCTTAAGGAGCGAGGCTACGCTTTGGGATTGGTAGGAGAGGAAAGTTATAAACGTTTTGTTGAAAAAAGAGAGAAGATCCAGCAGGAGATCGGTCGGCTGCGGGAGATCCGCCTGACCCCCAACGAAAAAATACTGGATTTATTGGATCGTTATGAAACGGCCCGGATCAAAAACGGCATTTCTTATTTTGAACTTTTAAAACGGCCGGAGATCCGATATCAAGACCTGTCTTCTTTTGCGGAAGCCATGTAAGATTCCGCCGCGAAAGAAGGGTTTCAAACCGTTCCCAAAGAAGTGGGAGAAGAGGCGGAGATCCAGATCAAATATGAAGGATATATCAAAAAACAGGAAGAGCAGGCAAGCCGTATGCAAAAGCTGGAACATAAGCAGTTACCTGCTTCTCTCCCTTATGAAGAGGTGAAAGGGCTCAGGATCGAGGCAAAGCAGAAACTGAAGAAGATACGGCCGGAGACCTTGGGACAAGCCAGCCGCATCTCGGGAGTCAACCCGGCGGATATTTCTGTTTTGATGATCTATTTAGAAAGCAAAAAGCGAGGAGAAGAAGATGGAAACTAGCTTTCGGGACACTTTTTTGAAAGCGGTTTCTGCCATGGGGCTTTCCCTGGCGGAAGAGCAGATAAAAGCGTATGAGACCTATATGGAACTGGTGCTTTCCTGGAATCAAAAAATGAATTTGACGGCGATCACGGAAGAAAAAGAATTTATTTTTAAACATTTTGTTGATTGTTTGCTGATCCTTCAGGCGGCGCAGGAAAAAGGCCTGTCTTTTCAAGGGAAAAAAGTGATCGATGTGGGCACCGGAGCCGGTTTTCCGGGGATCCCTTTAAAAATAGCGGAACCCACAATGGAACTGGTGCTGTTAGATTCTTTAAAAAAACGAACGGTCTTTTTGCAGGAAGCGGTAAACACACTGGGGTTGACCGATACCACTGTGATTTGGGACAGAGCGGAAACAGCGGGACATCGGCAAGAACTCAGAAGCGCCTTTGATTTTTGCGTTTCCCGGGCAGTGGCGCCTTTGCCGATCCTATTGGAATATACCATCCCCTTTATCAAACCGGGAGGATATTTGATCTCTCAAAAGGGGGCAAAGGGGGAAGAGGAGAAAGAAGGAGCCCAAAAAGCGCTTTCTATCCTGCAATCGGAAGTGAAAGCGCAGAAGAACACAGAACTTCCCGTTTTGGGAGACAAGAGAGTGATCCTCTTGATCCAAAAAAAAGGAGAAATTTCTTCAAAATATCCCAGAAACGTGGGAAAGCCAGAAAAAAATCCCCTTTAAAACGGATGAAAATATGATATAATGTCCTTAAGAAAAGGTAGAAGAGAAACCGAGCGCTGAAAAAGACAGCAGAGGCAGAACAAACAGAAAAGACAAAAGACGGAAAAGACGACAAACAAAAAAGGCAAAAAAAAACGAAAAAGAGGAAAACGAGTGTGTCTTGGAACGATTCGATAAATGCAGGAAAAAGGAGTGTGTCCCATTGGAAAGAGATATTTTGATTGAGATCCCCATTGACCGGATTTTACCCAATCCCAATCAGCCGAGAAAAGAGTTTTCGGAAGAAGGCTTGCAGGAATTGGCGGATTCCATTCGGGAATATGGGGTGATCCAGCCGCTTTTGGTCCGCAAAAAAGAAGCGGGCGAGACCTATGAGCTGATCGCGGGAGAGCGGCGTCTTCGCGCTTCTAAAATAGCGGGACTGACTTCTGTTCCGGCTATTTTGACGGAAACGGAAGACTTGGATTCCGCCATTATCGCCATGATCGAGAATTTACAGCGGCGGGATCTGAATTTCTTTGAAGAAGCGGAAGGATATTTCCGTTTGATGGAAGATTTCAACATGAGTCAGGTGGATATTGCGAAAAAAATGGGAAAAAACCAGTCCACCATAGCCAATAAACTGCGACTTTTGCGCATAGAACCGGAAGTGCAGGAAAAGATCAAGGAATATCAATTGACGGAACGGCACGCGAGAGCGATCTTGAAGCTGCCCTCCACCATGGACAAGCTGACCGTAGTGGAAGAAGTCAACAAAAAGGCCTTAAATGTCAGCGATACAGAGCGGCTGGTGGAATTGAAGCTCAAAAGCAAGATGTTCGCTTCCCCGGAAGAGGAACCGCCGGAATTAAGGATCAAAGGGGTTTCCAGAGATCTGCGCCTGATCTTGAATGAAGTCAACAAAATCGTTTCCAGCTGCAACAGCTTGGGGATCCCTGTGACGATGAGCAAAGAAAACAAAGGAAAGTTTGTAGAGATCAAGCTCAAGGTGCCGGTATAAAGGATTGTTTCACGTGAAACAATTTTAAAAAGAGCCTGTTTCACGTTTCGAAAAACAACGCAGCCAAACAGGGGAAAGCTGCGGCAAAAAGAGCGCGGCAGAAAGTGCAGAAAGATCGGCAAAACAGGAATAAAACAGGGGCTAAACAAAGACAAAACAAAGACAAAACAAAGACAAAACAAAGACAAAACAAAGACAAAACGGTGACAAAAGGAAGAAATCAGAGAAGATTCCTTCCTTTTTTTGTTATCTTTTATAAAAAAAGAGGGAAAGGGGAGAAAAAAACAAAAAAAGAATGGATGTTCCCTCTTTTCAGAGAGGACAAGAGGGAGTAAAATAAAAATAATAGAGCAGGAAACGGAAAAAAGTGTTGTTTTTGTAAAAAAAGTGTTAAAAAAGCGGAAAAAAAGGGCAGAAAAGCGAAACAAAGAGGATTAAAGCGGAAAAAAGAAGCAAAAAAAGGTAAAAAGGTTTATAAGGGGGCAAGCGGTATGGCAAAAGTGATCGCAGTTGCGAATCAAAAAGGCGGCGTAGGAAAGACGACCACCGCGGTCAATCTGTCTGCGGGAGTGGCGACGCTGGGAAAAAAGACGCTTTTGATCGATCTGGACCCGCAAGGGAACAGCACCAGTGGGTTTGGTATCGAAAAAGAGAGCTTAGAAACGTGTATTTATGATGTAGTCATCAACAACGTAGACATAGAGGACGTGATTTCCGCTACGGAAATAGAAAATCTGGAGATCGCGCCGTCCACCATTCAGCTGGTGGGGGCGGAAGTGGAGCTGGTTTCCAAGATGTCCAGAGAAAACAAGCTGAAATTTGCCATGGAACCGATCTTGGATCGGTATGATTTTATTTTTATTGATTGTCCGCCTTCCCTGGGCCTTTTGACCATCAACGCGTTAACGGCAGCCAATACGGTTTTGGTGCCTATACAGTGCGAATATTACGCGCTGGAAGGGCTGGGGCAGCTGATGAGCACGGTGCAGCTGGTCAAAAAGAACTTGAATCCCCGTTTGAGCGTAGAAGGGGTCGTGCTCACCATGTTCGATTCCAGGACCAATTTGTCCATTCAAGTGGTGGACGAAGTCAAGCATTACTTTAAGGAAAAGGTCTATACCACCATTATTCCGCGAAATGTTCGCTTGAGCGAGGCGCCCAGTTACGGGAAACCCATTATGCTTTATGATGACAAGAGCAAAGGCAGTATTGCCTATATGGATCTAGCAAGGGAAGTGATTGAAAATGCCTAAAAAACCGGCAAATAAAGGATTGGGAAGAGGACTTTCCGCCCTTTTGCCCACCATGGAAGAAGAAAAACAAAAAAGCGGAGCAGTGGACCTTTTTGTCAGTGAGATCAAACCCAGCCCATATCAACCGAGAACAGCTTTTGATGCGGAAAAATTAAAGGAATTGGCGGAATCCATCCGCACATACGGCGTTGTACAGCCTATTATCGTAAGAAAAACAGACGAAGGCTATGAACTGATTTCCGGGGAACGGCGTTTAAAAGCGGCAAAATTGATCGGACTCAAGGAGATCCCCGCGCTGATCAAGGAATATACGGATCAGGAAGCCATGGAGATCGCGCTGATCGAGAATGTGCAGCGGGAAGACCTCAATATTATGGAAGAAGCCGGCGGATATCAGGAATTGATGAAAAAACTGGATCTGACCCAGGAAGAATTGGCCAAACGGATCGGAAAAAGCCGTTCTTATATCGCCAACACCCTGCGGCTGCTGCGGCTGCCGAACGGCATCCAAAAGCAACTGATCGACGGGGAGATCACCATGGGACACGCGAGAGCGCTTTTGACCCTGGAAAATCCGGTGCTGATGATGAAGATCGCGAAAGAATTGATGGAAAAAGGCTGGAATGTGCGCCAAACAGAAGCAAAGATCAAAGAGATCGTTACACCGAAAGAAGAAAAACCTTCTAAAAAAACGGCAAAAAGCTTTAGCGGATTAGATCAAAAAGAGTGGGACAGAGCTTTATCGGGGTTCAAAGAACAGATGGAAGAGAGACTCGGCACCCACGTTGCCATCAAACAGGGCAAGACCAAGGGCAAGATCGAGATCGAATATTATGATGTAGAAGATTTGGAAAGAATTTTGGAGTTTTTTGCTTAACACGTCCTTTTTTGGATCGCTTCCTATGAGAAAGAGGCGTTTTGGCGGCGGGATCCGCGGCGTTTGAAGCGAGTTTTGTTTCACGTGAAACAAAACAGAAGAAGCTAAGCAGCAAAAGAGAGAAAAAGCAAAGGAAGAAGAGAAGAAAAAGGATGAGAAAGGATTGAGATTGCATGATCAGGGCATTGACAGGGCCGCTTATCAACTTTGCTTTTATGTTTGTGGGAAGCCTTTTGGGACTTCTTTTAAGAAAAGGCTTGTCCAAGCGCTTTGAAGAGACCATTATGCAGGGATTGGGCCTTGCTACCATGCTCATTGGGATCACCATGGGGCTCAAGACCAACAGCATCTCGCTGGTTTTGATCAGTTTGGTCATAGGCGGTATCATCGGAGAGGCCATCAATATCGAAAAACAGTTTACGCGCCTTGGTGATTATCTGCGCCGAAAGCTCAATAAAGGCAAGGAAGAGATAGATGATAAAAATGCGCTCTTTACGGAAGGGTTCGTCTTTGCCACGCTGATCACCTGTATCGGCGCCATGGCCATTGTGGGCTCTTTGGAAAGCGGCCTAAACGGAGATTATACCACGCTGTTCGCCAAATCCATCATTGACGGGGTCACCGTCATGTTCCTTTCGGCTTCAATGGGGCTGGGCGTGCTGTTTTCCAGTTTCAGCGTTCTCTTTTATGAAGGATTGATTGCCCTGATGTCTACCTGGGTGGAACCCTTTTTATCCGCTGCGGTGATCAGTGAGATCTCCGCTACAGGAGGGCTTTTGATCTTTGCGGCAGGGCTGAGTTTGGCCGGTATCGCCAAGCTCAAAGCGGGAAACCTGCTGCCGTCGATCTTTATTGCGGCGATCTTAGCCTATTTTATCCATTATATTCCTTTTCTATAAGAAGCCTATTATAATAGGAAGAAAAACAAAACAGAAGAACAAAAGAATAAAAGAAGTCAAAAAACAGGGTCATGCCCTGTTTTTTCTTTTGGGCGATTCTGCGGAATAAGAGCCGCCGCAGTGCCGCAGAGAAGGAAACACAAAGG
>JAEEYS010000163.1 GCA_016288255.1 Bacillota bacterium | reverse complement strand
GCCAAAGAACTGGCGCCGAAGATCTCCGTGAACTGTATCATGCCGGGCTGTATGCGGACAGCGGAAGTCTGGGAACGCTCCAAACTGTATATCAAAGAAAATTATGACAAACGGATCGAAGAGATCCCGCAGCATCGGATCGGGGAGCCGGAAGACATCTTCAATACCATGAATTTTATCACCAGTGACGCCACCTATATCACAGGGCAAAGCTTCTTTGTAAACGGCGGGCTCTTTATGTGGTAAAAGCATCTTTCCGGATGATTTTGAGGGATGAACAGAATAATTCAATATAAAAAAGCATACAGGGCTTGCTCTGTATGCTTTTTATAAAGAAACAGAAAAATAAATTTTTATAGGAAAAGAGTCTGTTTTTCAAGGAATTTTTCTGAGGAAGAAATGCTGTCAAAGACAGTGATTCGGTTGACAGGCTTTTTAAAAAAAACTATAATGACATTGTAATCAAAATGAATTTTTTTAAAAGGATATATTCAGGTTATTGATCGAAGAAAAAGATGCTTCGAACACGGAATATGGTGAAAATCCATGCGAGTCGGTCACTGTGATGCGCCCTCGAGGCGATAAGTCAGATACGTGGAAAAACCTGCACTTTTGACCTGAACTCAAAAGGCGATATTTGTTTGTAAGAAATGCGCAGATTTTGAGTCTGTGCGTTTTTTTATGGATAGGAAAAGGTTTATGCATAAAAGTGCAGTTGAAAATTTACCGTTTTAACGCCGCTTTACGGCGATCGTCGTCTTTAAAAGACTATAGATAAAAATAAAAAGAAAGGATGCGTACAAAATGAAAAAACAACGACTTTTGGCGGTATTGTTGACTTTGATTATGGTATTCAGCATGCTGCCTTCCATGGCATTGGGAGCAGACGGCTCTTCTATCGCGCTGCCGCCCGATGATGCCAATCAGATCGGTGTGACCAACAACGAAACTTGTGAAAAATACGGCACACCCGGTCAAAATGAAGGAGTTTATCTCTATGAGCTGCCCCAAGGAGCGACAGAAGTCACCTTTAGCAATGTGATCTCTGTTTATACCATTGTGGGAGAAGACGAAGGCGGCCTGGAATGGGACTACTATACAGGCACCAGCAAAACGATCAATCTTGCCACATACGGAGAAGCGGCTCAATATATAGCGGATTATGATACGTATTTTAACTTTACGAACAAACCGGACTTTACGGAAGGAAGCTATTATCTCTTCAACGTAACAGACGGAGACGAAGAAGATACTTATAATGTGATCGTCAAAGTACCGGAAGCAGGAGAAGAACCCGGTGAAGAAAATGGTACGTTAAAAGTTACCGCTAATGGCTGTGATAAGATAGGGGAATATATGAATGGCCCGGTCTATCTGTACTCCGATGTTCCTCAAAGCGCAACACAAGTAGAATTTACGGACTATGCGCCGGCAGATGTAGCCTACTTGATGAGTCTGACGAGCAGCTATGACGAAGAAACCAATACTGCGCCGATCTCCGCTTCCTACAAAGTGCCGGCTGCCTTTGCCACAAGCGGCAGCTTTACAGCGAGCGAAGGCTATGAAGATTTTGATTTTACAGGAACCTATCTGTATTGCATCATAGATCAGGACTATAAAACCGTTTCTTTTGTCCTGAAACCGGCAGAAGGGGAAGAACCGAGCGAAGAAGCGATTTTAAAAGCGACCGCGGACGGAGAAGAACTGGATATTGTTCGGATCGAAAACGGATATGAATATACCGATTGGAATGGCAATGATCAGGCAGTGGACTTGTATACGGTCGCTATTCCTCCCTACAGCATAGATAAAGTCACATTAAATTATGGCGAAAACACCTATGTTTCTTATGATTATGATGCGGCAGGAACTTATTTGGATTCCTACGGCAGTGTATCGGGACAGAGCGAAGTGGATATTACAGATCTGGACAATTATGTTTGGGTGCAGACCCCATATAACACTGAAGACTGGTCAGGCGGAGAACTGCAGTATGTGGTGAACTTTGTGCCCCTGTTCACCGCCAAGATCAACGGAACGGAAACTGCTTTGACGGATATTTCCGTGGAAAAAGACGGCTATCAGTATAAGAGCTATTTCGGAGAAGTTTCTACCGGCAATTTATACACCATCACCATTCCGGTGGGAACGGAAAAGATCGACTTTTCCTTCTCCAGCAATTGTCTGGCTTATAACTACAAAGGCGAAGGTTCTAATCCTGTTGTCGTAGATGATTCGGGTCCCGATGCATTCTTAGGCGGTACAGTTTCAGATTACAACAATGGATATGATCAATATACCAGAGAAGTAGATATCAACAAAGACAGCGTCTTTGATTATATTCAGATACAAGATGGGTATAGTCTCGGCGGCGGCCTGCGCTATGCTATCACTTTCCGCTATATCTTCAGCGCGGAAGCAGACGGAGAACCGTTAAATGATATCACGGCAAAAGAAAGCGGCTATACACCTTATGTTTGGGACAACGATGCCTATGAAATGGTTCCGGGTGAACCGGTCACATTGTATACGGTCGACGTGCCGGAAGGCACCGCGAATGTAGACTTGACCTTCCCGGAAAACGTGCTGGCCTATAATTACAAAGACGGTGAAACTTATCTTTATGGAAATTATCCAGACGATATTTTATCTACCGGCGTGGACAAAGTGACCGTTCCTGTAGATTACAATGAAGACGGGGAACCGGATTATATCCAGGTACAGACACCTTATGATGCAGACTATAACTCAACTGTTCTCTATGCCATCACCTTCTCGCAAGCGCCAAGCGCAGGACCGGAAGAAGGGATCACAGAAGCAGAATTGAGAGATAATATCGCGGCAAGATACGCCACTTCCGGTGTTGCGGATGACGCCAATGCGCCGTGGCTCGCTGCGGATATGATGGCTTATGAAAAGATCTTCCCGGATACGGAAAACAAATTATCCGAAGAACAAAAACAGGATATGGTGAACAAGGCTGTTGCAGATATCGCAAAAGACAATGCTTCTTTGGGCGACGTGAGCAAAAACACCATCGCGCTGGTCGCTATGGGCTATGACCCGGCACAGCTGACCACAGCCAAAGGGGAAGAAATCAACGGCAAAGAAAAACTGGACAGCTTGGCATTTGATGAAAACGGCAGCCTGACAGCAGCTGCAAAAAATATATACACTTTACCCTATGTGTTGATCGCATATCAGCAGTTTGAAGGGCAGGAAGACCAGATCGATCAATTGGTACAGGCGGCTGTTGACAATAAGAGCGCATGGCTGAACGCCCAATGGGGCACAGACGGCTTGACACCGATGATGCTGGCGCTGGCACCGTATTATGATACCAATGAAGATGTAAAAACAGCGCTTGATGAAGCGGTAGAAGCAGTCAAAGCAGCACAGGACGACACCGGCGCAGTAGGCAACGCGGCCTCCACAGGGTTAGCCATCACAGGGCTCAAAGCAATGGGTATTGATCCTGCCGAAATAAAGAAAAACGATAAGAGCTTGATCGACGGGTTACTGGCAAGCGTTAACGATACAGAAGACGGATTGAAACCGGAAAATACCAGCCACGCTACGGAACAAGGGTTCCGCGGTTTGGTTGCGGATGCCAAAGAAGGCGCATACCGGATCTATGATTTTGGCGCACAGACATTAAAACCGGCAGTTTCGGAACAAAACGCCGGCGCTGATTTTGTGATCGTGCCGGAAGACGCTTTGATCGAAGTCAAAGACGCAACAGGCGCAACCGTAGAACCGGTCAGCGCGACACGCTATGATCTGGAACCGGGCGAATACACTTATGCGGTCTCCAAAGAAGGGTATGTGACAAAAGACGGCAGTTTCTCCATCACAGAAGAAGATATCGCAAATCACGAAAGAAAAGAAATCAATGTTTCCCTGCAGAAAGAAAGCCAAGGCGGCGACGGGGAAACTATCAAGGTGACGGTTCGGGTATTGACGCATGATGCGGATATCTGCAACAACAGTTTCACCTATAAGAAAAATGCGGATAAATATACTTCCCTGTTATCGGAAGATAAATATGTGGTAACGTTGGATAAAGCTACCGCAACAGCAAGAGACGCGTTGGTCGCCGCACTGGACGCAAACCAACTTTCCTATGTAGAAAAGTCCAACGGTTATTTCTCAAGCATCGGCGGCTATGAAGAACTCGATCATGGCCCGAATTCCGGCTGGATGTATATGATCAACAATGAAGTGCCAAGCACAGCTGCAGGCGCTACACGGATCAAGAAAGATTCCACCATGGTTTGGTTCTATACCGATGATTATACAAAAGATTACGGTTCCGAAAAATGGAACAATGACGACAGCGGCACACCTGCTACGGGAGACGCGGCGGTGGACGACGTGATCAAAAAGATCAATGATATTGGTACAGTGGATGAAAACAGCGGCGATAAGATCAAAGAAGCGCGGGAAGCTTATGATAAACTGACACCGGAACAACAGGCAAAAGTTTCCAATTATGATAAGCTGACCAAAGCGGAAGAAGATTTCAAAGCCATCAAAGAAAAAGATCATGATGAAACTTGTCCTTCCAAGAAGTTTACCGATGTGGACACATCCGCATGGTATCATGAATCCATAGACTATGCTTTGGAACAGGAACTCTTTAACGGCACTTCCGAAACGACTTTTGAACCCAATACGCCGATGAACAGAGGCATGCTGGTGACGGTGCTTTGGAGATTGGAAGGCAAACCGGCGTCAAAAGAATCCAGTAAGTTTGCCGATGTAAAGGCAGACGCTTATTATGCGGAAGCAGTAGCTTGGGCAAACGAAAACGGTATCGTGAACGGTTATGACGAAACACGCTTTGCGCCGGAAGATAAGATCACCAGAGAACAAATGGCAACGATCTTCAGCAGATACGCAAAACAAAAAGGATATGACGTAAGCAAAGCGGCGGACCTTTCCGCTTATACCGATGCCGGTGAAATTTCCGATTATGCATTAGACGGCATGAAATGGGCCAATGCGGAAGGCTTAATCACAGGCCGCACCGAAACCACTTTGGCGCCGAAAGGCAATTCCACCAGAGCGGAAGTGGCAACCATTATCAAACGGTTTATGGAAAACGTGGCAAAATAGTAAAAAAAGAAAATGCGGAAGCACAAAAACAAGCTTAAAAACTTCCTTTCATTTTGTAAAAAGAAAGAAAACGGGAGCAGGGTTTTCCTGTTCCCGTTTTCCTATGCTGAAAATTTGGAATCAATTTATTTTTGTTTGGAATGGAAAGAAAGATGCGGCCGCAGCGTATGATGGACATGAAGCTGCTTTTTGTCCACGATCTCAAAGACATCATAAGACAGTCTGACGGTAAAAAGTAAGATCAGATCGGTAAAAGCAATGCCGATCAACGCAAGGGACACGCCCAAAAAATAAAACAGGATGTTAAAGATCAAAAAGCAAATGATATATTCCGTTCTTCTCCGCGTGACAACAGAGACCATATCGTGAAATCCCGCATCCACGGCAAAATCCCGAATACCGCGGAAGATATAAAAGGTTACCACAAAGTCAAAGAGTAAAAAGATCGTATCGAAAACATAAGGATTTGTGATAAAGTTCAGTCTTAAATTGAAAAACTCAAAAGCCAAAAAGGGCAGTTCCAGCAGAGAAAAGATGCAAGAGATACTGAAATTGAAACTGCCGTTATGGATCCGAAACAAACCGATGATCATCATAATGGTGCCGATGATGCTGGGCAGGATATCCACTTTATAGATACAGACGTTCAAAAAACGAAAGATCAGACCCCAAAACACCAGATTGATGCCTTTTACATACATGGTCCCACCGCCTTATTTACTTTCTTTTAGGAGGATGTCCGTGATCACTTTGGCCGCGTTGGAAGCTTTGGACATTTCCATTTTAGCGATATAATCATTTCTATTTTGATAGACTTCATCTATTTTAGCAAGCAGCAATTCCTTTTTCAATTTTTCTTCTTCGATCATGACGCTGAAGCCCTGGTTTTGAAAAGATCTGGCGTTTAAGATCTGGTCGCCGCGGCTTGCCTTTTGGGACAAGGGGATCAGAATATTGGGTTTTTTCAAGGCCAAAAATTCAAAGATCGCGTTGGAACCCGCCCGGGAAACGATCAGATCCGCTATACAGAAAATATGGGGCAGTTCCTGACTGACATATTCAAACTGCTTGTAATCCTTGATCCCTATGAAGTTTGGGTCCAGATTCCCGCGGCCTACGATATGGACGACATGATATTTTGCCGTCAGTTCGGGCAGGGCCTGTCGAATATAGTTGTTGACGGTAACGGAACCTAAGCTTCCTCCCATCACCAGGAGGACCGGTTTTGCGCCGTCAAACCCGCAAAAAGCAAGGCCCGCTGCCCTATCGCCTAAAAAGAGTTCTTTTCGAATGGGGCTTCCCGTATGTTCCGCTTTTTCTTTGGGCACATATTCCAATGTTTCCGGAAAAGTGGTCAGGATCTTTTGACAAAAAGGAAATGCCAGCTTGTTGGCAAGTCCCGGTGTAATATCCGATTCATGAATCACCACGGGGATCTTGTGGGTCTTTCCCGCTACCGTTACGGGAAAAGATACGAATCCGCCTTTGGAAAAAATAATGTCCGGTTTGATCTTTCTGACGATCCGATTGGCTTCTTCCACTCCTTTTAGGATACGGAATCCGTCCGTAAAATTTTTGGTATCGAAATATCGTCTCAATTTCCCTACGGAAACACCATAGTAGGGAATATCGTAGTCTTTTAAAATATCCTTTTCCATACCGTCTTTGCTTCCTATGTAGCTGATAGAAAAACCCGCTTCTTTTAAACTGGGCATCAAAGCAATGTTGGGAATGACGTGGCCGGCAGTGCCGCCGCCGGTTAAAAGAATTTTTTTCATGATCGGTCTCCTTTTTCTTTTGCTATTTCTATTATATCCGAAGATAGCGGATTTGGGAGGGTTTTTTCTGTTTTTCTTCTTTATTCTATGGGAAAAAGTGAAAAAAGTGCGGAAAGGGAAGAAAAGAAAGCGGAAAGGTATTTGATATTATACGGAAAAAACAGTATGCTATTAGTAGAATGTTTTTTAAGGAGGGGCGAAGATGGACAAAGTTGCGATTTATGAAGTGAAAGTTTTTAAAGGAGATAAACTTGTTGGAACAGATATTTGGGAAACCGATATCCCTACCTCTCAAATCAATAAATATTACAAGAACTGCACCCTGGAAATAAGCGAAACAAGGTATAAGACCAGAGTAAAATCAAAAGAAGAATTGGAAGAAGAATAACCCTGCGCCGAACGCGACGCGTAGAGGGTTTTGGAGGAATCATATGCTGTCCTATTTAGAAGGGCTGAATGCGGAGCAAAAAGAAGCTGTCACCTACGGCAACGGACCGTTACTCGTTCTGGCCGGCGCCGGAAGCGGCAAGACCAGAGTGCTGACGCACCGCATCGCCTATTTGATCGATGAAAAAAAGGTGCCGCCCTATGAAATTTTAGCCATTACCTTTACCAACAAGGCGGCCAATGAAATGAAAAACCGGATCGAATCCCTGGTAGGATATACCAGAGGCATGTGGGTGGGAACATTCCACTCCATCTGCAACCGGATCCTGCGCTTTGAAGCGGATCGGATCGGATATACCAGCGATTTTACCATTTATGATACCTACGACCAGAGAAAAGTCATCAAAGATGTCATGGACAATTTGAGGGTTTCGGAAAAAGAAGTGCCCATTTCCGGCGTCAAGGCGGCCATCAGTGTGGCAAAAGATCTGCTGATCCCGCCGGAAAGATATTTGGAACATTATGGGAATTATCAGAGAAACCAGATCATTCAGGAGATCTATGCCGGCTACGAGAAGAAGCTTTTGTCTTCCAACGCGCTGGATTTTGACGATCTTCTTTTAAAAGCGGTAAAACTGCTCAAAGAGGATGAAGAAGTGCTCCAAAAATATGAAAAGCGGTTTTCTTATATTTTGGTGGATGAATACCAGGATACGAACTTTACCCAATATGAATTGATCCGTCTTCTTTCGGCCAAACATCGAAACCTTTTTGTGGTAGGGGACGATGATCAGAGCATCTATGGCTGGAGAGGCGCGAATTTAAACAATATTTTGGATTTTGAAAAGGATTATCCGGATACGAAAGTGATCCGTTTGGAACAGAATTATCGTTCTACCCAAAAGATACTGGATACGGCAAACGCTGTGATCCAGAACAATTTCAGCCGCAAAGGCAAGACTCTTTGGACAGGGAACGAAGAGGGAGAAGCGCCTATTCTGCTTCCTGCCAACAACGAACAGGAAGAAGCGAATCGGATCGTCAGCGAGATCAGCAAGCTGGCGGATTACGGCAATTATCACTTACGGGATATCGCGGTATTATACCGCACCAACGCCCAGTCCAGAGTGCTGGAAGAAATGTTTGTCCGCTACAGCATCCCTTATCGGGTGGTGGGAGGACTCAAGTTCTATTCCAGAAAAGAGATCAAGGATATGGTAGCGTATCTAAAGGCGATCGCCAATCAAAACGACGATGTGAGCATGGAGCGGATCATCAACACGCCCAAACGGGGGATCGGCGATACGACGGTCAATAAGCTGAAAAACTACGCTGCCTTAAAAGAGATCAGTCTTTTTGAAGCCATCTCTCATTTGGAAGAGATCGGACTGTCTAAAAAAATGGAAAGCACATTGCAGGATTTTGCCAAAATGATACGGCATTTTGTGCAAAAGTCCAAAGAAATGTCCATTGAAGGACTGCTCTATGAGATCCTTTCGGTATCCGGCTACAAGGCGGAATTACAGAATGAAAGGACCATGGAAGCGGCGACCCGGCTGGAAAACATCAGTGAATTCATCGGCACGGTGATCAGCTACGAAACAGACAATCCGGACGGGAACCTGCAGGAATTTTTGTCTCAGGTCTCTTTGGTCACGGATACGGATGATTTGGACGCGGCGGAAGATAAAGTGGTCTTGATGACTTTACATAGCGCCAAGGGACTGGAAT
>JAEEYS010000162.1 GCA_016288255.1 Bacillota bacterium | reverse complement strand
TTTGTCCGTTTTGACCGCCAGCCTTGTTCCCACTGTCTGGAAGACCTGTACCAGCAGGATCAATAGAATCACCGCTCCGACCATGATCATGTATTTATAGCGGTAATACCCGTAATTGATGGCGATCTTCCCCAAACCGCCTCCGCCGATGATCCCGCTCATGGCCGAATAGCCAAGAATGGTGGTGATGGCGATGGTGGTATTGGAGATCAGGGATGGCACGCTTTCCGGCAGCATGACCTTTAAAATGATCTGTATCGGGGAAGCGCCCATGCTTTGCGCCATTTCAATGATATTGGGGCTAACTTCTCTTAAGCTGCTTTCCACCAATCTCGCGATAAAAGGAAACGCCGCAATGACCAAAGGCACAATAGAAGCTGTGGTCCCGACCACCGTGCCCACCAAAAGCCTTGTTAAAGGAAATACCAAGATCATTAAGATCAAAAACGGGATAGAACGCAGTAAATTGATGATCACATTCAATACATGCATGACCGGAGAAGGCAGGGGCAATACCCCGTCTTTTTCTCCCGCTACCAGTAAAACACCCAAAGGCAGCCCGATTATGATCGCAAACAAGGTTGCCAGCAAGGTGATATAAACGGTTTCCCAGATCGCCAGAGGAAATTGTGTTTTGATGATCTGCCACGCTTCCAGCAAGGTGGCGGAAGAAAACAAGCTACTTCCCATTGACCGACACCTCCTCTGCCGTGATCTCCGCTGTTTGCGTCAAAAAATCAATGGCGTTTTGCACGGAATGATCGTCTCCCGGAATGCTCAATAACATCGATCCGTATATCTTGCCGCCGATACTTTTTGTAGAAGCATAAGAAATGCTGGCTTCGATCCCTTTTTCCACTGCCATATGAGCAATGGTGGGTTTCCCCGTTGCCGCCGCGCCGTTGAATACCACGCGGATCAGCCGTTCTTCGGATTCCAAAACCCCCAAGGCATCCAGATCGCTTTCCGGGAACACCAGCTTTTTGGCTGCCAGAGATTTGGGCTTGGAAAAGACTTCCGCCACTTCTCCCTGTTCTGCCACTTCTCCCTCGTCCAGGATCGCCACATGTTTGCAAATGCTTTCCACCACGCTCATCTGGTGCGTGATGATGATCACGGTGATCCCGTATTTTTCATTGATTCCCCGGATCAATTCCAAAATGGAATTGGTGGTGGTCGGGTCCAGCGCGCTGGTCGCTTCGTCGCAAAGAAGCACTTTCGGGTTGGTCGCCAGCGCTCTCGCAATGGCTACCCGCTGCTGCTGTCCGCCGGATAACTGGGCCGGATACGTATTGGCTTTATCCTTCAATCCTACGATCTCCAGCAATTCCAGCGCTTTTTTCTTGGCTTCCGCTTTTTTGACGCCGGTCAGTTCCAAAGGAAAACAGACATTTTTTAAGCAAGTCCGCTGCATCAAAAGATTGAATCCCTGAAAGATCATGGTGATATCCCGGCGCATGTTCCGCAGTTCTTTGTCCGACAGCGCGCCCAGATCACAATGGTCGATCTCGATGGTGCCTTCGCTGGGCCGTTCCAGCATATTGATGCATCTGACCAAGGTGCTTTTTCCCGCGCCGCTCATACCGATGATCCCAAAAATATCTCCGTCCGGAATGGTAAGCGAAACGTTTTTTAAAGCTTCTACGGTGCCATCGGCTGTTTTATAGGTTTTTGATAAATTTTTGATCTCTATCATAAAAGCCTCCGGTATTTTCTTGACAGAGCCAAAGGCCCTGTCAAGAAATCATCAGTATTTTTATTCCCCTTTGATGTCATCCAAGCTGGTCAATTTACCGCCGTAGATCCCCATGGGTTCTACGTGGATCGGCGCTGCGGAAACGATATGTGTGCCGTTTTCTTGGTTAAAGTCGTCCAGATACGGTACGTGTTGGAAATAGTTTGCGTCGATTTCGCCGCTTTCCACTACATTGTTCGGTTGTACATAGTCTGTAAATTCTTTTATGTCTATTGTGATATCTTTTTTCGCCAAAATCTCTTGTGCGATCGCAAGGATTTCCGCATGTGGTGTAGGAGTAGCCGCAACAGAAATGGTCTTTCCTGCCAACGCGTCATAATCAACGGAAGGATCATAGCCGTCTGTTAAGTTTTCTACTACGGAAATCACCGCTCCGTCATATTTAGAAGCGATAAAATCAGCCACTTCCTGGCTTTGTAAAGCGGCTACCAGTGCTTTTACCAAATCGGAATTTTCATTTCCTTCTTTGACCGCAAGAATGTTTGCGTATGCGGAGTAAGAACCTTCGATTCCCAGCGCATCTTTTGTGGGATTTAACCCTGCTTCAATGGCATAGTTGGAATTGATGACCGCAAAGTCCACATCCTGTAAAGTATTCGGCAGCTGTGCCGCTTCGATTTCTTTAAACTCGATCCCATAAGGGTTTTCTTCAATGTCTAAGATCGTAGCGGTAATGCCCGCATCGCTTTTTAATTTGATCAGTCCTAAGTTTTCCAGTAACAACAATGCTCTTGCTTCGTTGGAAGTGTCATTCGGAACAGCGATGGTAAAACCGGTTTTGCTGTTGCTGCATCCGCCTAAAGTAAAAAGTGCCGTGATCGTTAAAATAACAATGAGTCCCAGTGAAATAAATTTTTTCATGATAAATCTCCTTTTCTTTCTTTATTCTTTTTGTTTTTAAAATAAAATCACTGCTGTCCGGGTTGTCAAAAGCTTTTTCTGATCGGCCGTTTCAAAAAAACTTTCGTTCCCCCAAAAAAATAACCGGCAGACTCCGATGAAGTCTCCCGGCTTTGACCTGTTTGATCTTTTACGCTTTATAAAACGCAATCAGTTACCTTTGAGATGGAGAACATATCGGAAAAAGTACAAAATCATTTCTGCACATGGAACCAGTCCGCATGCACATGCGCATTCCCATCATCATGGTTTTTGCTGCAGCATTCTTTTTCATGATCTTGCTCTCCTTCCCTCTCATTTTCGTCTCTCTTCAAACTGTTACCATTCTAACACCCTTTTTCTGCCCTGTCAATAGAGAAAAGGCATTCCTCCCTTTGTTTTTGAAAGCGCCTTCCTCTTTTGCCGGTGATGGAGCTTATTACAGCTCCTGTCTGCCTTCCATGGCTCGCATCAGCGTGATCTCATCCGCGTATTCCAAATCCCCGCCTACAGGGATCCCCGCGGCGATCCGGCTCACTTTTAAGATCGGTTTCAAAAGCCGCGCGATATAAAGAGCGGTGGTTTCCCCTTCCATGTCGGAGCCGGTGGCTAAGATCACTTCTTTGACCTCTTCTGTTTTTAACCGTTCCAACAGTTCTTTTAATCGGATCTCATCCGGGCCCCGTCCGTCCATGGGAGAAATGGTCCCGTGGAGCACATGATACAGCCCGTGATAACTGCCGCTTCTTTCCATGGCGATCAGATCTCTGGGATCTTCCACCACGCAGATCACGGAAGGATCCCTGCCGCTGTCCTGACAGATCTCGCAAAGTTCTTCTTCCGCAATATGATAGCATTTTTTGCAGTAATGGATCTTATCCTTGGCGTTCACCAAAGATTTTGCCAATTCCATCACATCTTCTCTTGACCAATCCAACAGGTCAAAAGCGATTCGCTGTGCGCTTTTGGAACCGATCCCCGGCAGCTTGGACAGTTCGCTGACCAGTTTGCCCAGTGGTTTTGGATAATAATTCATAGCAAACCCTCTATCCTATTATCGTTAAAAGCGAAGAAGAAGCATCTCTTCTTCCTGCCTTTTTCTTTCTTCTCTAGAACAATCCCGGGATCTTCATCCCGCCTGTGATCTTTGCCATTTCTTCATTGACCATTTTTTCAACGGAATTCATGGCTTCGTTGACAGCTGCCAAAATCAGATCCTGCAATGTTTCAATGTCTTCCGGATCTACGATCTCCGGCTGTAATTCCACTTCCAGCAATTCT
>JAEEYS010000161.1 GCA_016288255.1 Bacillota bacterium | reverse complement strand
GACATATGTCAGAAAGGAGATGCCTATGCCTAGACAAAAACGCTGCAGACGGATCGGTTCTTATCCGGATCATTGGCGGTTTTACAGTGAGGACAACAATGCGGATATTTCTGAAGTGGTCCTGAGCCTGGATGAGTATGAAGTGATACGATTACTTGATCTGGAAGGGCTGACACAGGAACAGTGCGCTATAAAAATGGGTGTAGCGAGGACCACTGTAACAGCTATGTATGACAGCGCCCGCAAAAAATTGGCGGAACTGTTGGTCAACGGGAAAGGGCTGCGCATTTCCGGCGGAAATTATACGATAGAAAATCGGAATCATAAGGTGATAAAGAAAGGGAGAGAACAAATGAGGATTGCGGTAACTTATGACAACGGTCAGATCTTTCAGCATTTCGGTCATACAGAACAGTTTAAGCTGTATGATGTGGAAAACGGTGAGATCGTAGCGGAACAAGTGGTCGATACCAATGGGAGCGGACATGGCGCTTTGGCCGGCTTTTTAAAGACCGCGGATGTAGATACGCTGATCTGCGGCGGGATCGGCGGCGGCGCACAGATGGCGCTTTTGGAAGCGGGAATCAAACTTTACGGCGGCGTATCCGGTTCTGCGGATGAAGCGGCAAAAGCTTTGGCAAAAGGAATGCTAAGCTATGATCCCAATGTAAAATGCGATCACCATGAACATCATGGAGAAGGCCACGACTGCGGCTCTCACAGCTGCGGGCATCATGGCTGCGGCCAAGAAAAATAAAAAACAAAAAACAAAAAAACAAAAGAGAAGCGGACACGGAGATCCGCTTCTCTTTTTTGATAATAGCATTTTTATTGGCAGTCGTTTTAGACCTTATTTTACGCGTTGTGAGGAAAAGTGACCGTAAAAGAGGTATTTTCTTCCGTGCTGGAAACAGCGATGGTACCTTTATGATCTTCTACGATACTTTTTGCGATGGAAAGCCCCAGTCCATGCCCACCGACTTTTCTGTCGCGGGAAGCATCCACTTGATAGAACCGTTCAAAAATACGATCCAGATCTTCCGGGGGGATCTTCTTCCCGGTATTTGTCACGGTAAGCTTGATCTTATCTTTTTCCGATTTCAGACTGAGCGCGATATGACCGTTTTCATCGCTGTATTTCAAAGCATTGTCCAGCAGGATCATGAGAAGCTGTTTCATTTTCTTTTGGTCGCCTGTCATGAAAATGCGCGGCGCGATATCGGTTTCCATGGTTTTTCCTTTTTCATAGACCAAAGGCTCAAAAAAGAGGGCGCTTTCCGTTACCAAGTCGCTGAAAAGAAAAGAGGATAATACCAGTTTGTCCTCGTGGTTGTCTACTTTTGCCAAATACAGCAGATCATTGACCAGGTCCGACATGCGGCTGCTTTCGTCCTTAATGTAGTGCAGCCATTTCTTTTGGTTTTTTACGGTATCGTCTTCGTTGGCAAGCACCACGTCCACATTGGTGCCGATCACGGTCAAGGGCGTTTTTAATTCATGGGAAGCATCGGCCACGAATTGCTTTTGCTTTTCCCATGATTTTTTGACCGGTTCGATGGCCCAAGTTGCCAAAAACAGACTGATGATAAAAAGAACCACGAGGCTTGCGATACCGATGATCACAGAAATGAGGATCAACCGCCTCAGCATGGCAAGCTCAAAGGAACGGTCTGAAAAAACAAGGATCATACCGTAATCTTTTTCTTCTTTTAGGTAGCGAAATTGACCAATCTCCGTTTCTGTAATGCCGCTGTTGTTTTCATTTTCGGCAATCTTTAAAACAAAGGCTTCTGCGTCCGACAGTTCATCCAAGACGTTGAATTCCGCTTGTATCTCCAAAACATTGCCGTTTTGATCCAATTTGGCAATAAAAAGGTTTCGCTGCATATGGTTGTCCGGCAGGGGATCGGGCGCTTTGCCGCCTTCCGGCTTTCTGCTATCCATATCGTTGCCTTTGGGGAATTTTCCGTCATTTTGGATTGCCATTTCCATGGCCTGCAAAGCTTCCTGCTCACTGGTTTGGTACATAAAATAGATCACGCCTCCGAAAATGGCGCTCAAAACCAGCAAAAGAAGCAGCATATTGATGATGACAAATTTGATCTTTAATCGTTTTAACATAGCATTATTCCGTTTCTGTTTCTAAATGGTATCCTACATTGCGGATGGTTTTGATCGTAACGCCGGATCGTAAGTGAGATAATTTTTTTCTTAAAAAAGAAATATACACTTCGACATGATTGAATTCCGCATCGGATTCATAACCCCAGACCTTATCCAAAAGTTCATCCTTGGTCAAGATACGATTTTTATTTTTTAGGAACAACCGCATCATTTCAAACTCTTTGGCCCCCAGTTTCAGACTTTTTTCTCCGCAGATAAGATCAAACGTAGATATGTTTAACGAAATATCCCCGTATGAGATCGTATTGTCTGTAATGAGTTCGCCTTGTCTTCGAAGCAGGGCGCGAAGACGCGCCAAAAGTTCTTCTGTGGAAAAAGGCTTGGTCAAATAATCGTCAGCGCCCAGATCCAGCCCCTGCACTTTATCCGCCACTTCATCTCTGGCTGTTAAAAGCAGAACAGGGGAAACGATCTTTTCTTTTCTGAGCTCTTTTAACACTTCAAACCCGTTTAATTTCGGAAGCATGATGTCCAAAATGATCGCATCGTAAATGCCGGTCAACGCATTGTCCAATCCGCTTCCTCCATCGTAAGACACATCCACCGTATATTTGTTTTTTGTAAGGATCTGGCTCAAAGCGTCAGAAAGCCTGACTTCATCTTCCACGATCAAAATACGCATAGGGACCCCTCCGTTTTATCCATTATAACACAGACCGAAGCGACGCAAAATACATTCCTCGGTTTTCTTTTAGTATAACAGTGTTTTCTGAAATGAAACTGAAATCAAAGGAGAAGAAAATTGATTTTACCTGATTTTTGCGGTATAATTGGTTCAATCCATTTTGGTACTTTTATAGCGGTAAAAAAAGGGAAACGGGAACAGGATACAGATACGATGGAGGAAATTCTTTGTATGGAGAATAGGACAAAAAAGCATGGGTTACAGAAGAGCGGATCGATATCGTTCCGCTTCAAAATCTATTTGGTTTGTCCGAAAGCTATCGTAATATAGCTTTTTTTGTTTATAAAAGAGGAAATTGCAAAGAAT
>JAEEYS010000160.1 GCA_016288255.1 Bacillota bacterium | reverse complement strand
TTCAGTCCCGTTAAGATCGCTTCGTCCGAAATATCATATCCTAGATCTCTTACGACTTCCAGCGCTCCCAGCGCGTTGAAGCAATTGGAGATTTGATGTTTTCCCAGCATCGTGATCTCCACTTTATCATAAGATGTCCAGATCCCCTGATAAGAAAAAGTCTGTCCTTCAATGCTGTTTTCTTTTCTTTCTCCTTTAAAATCCTTGCCGTATACATAAGCGGGTGCGTGCACGCTGTCTGCTTTTTTTAAGAGCGTCTCTAAGGATTCTTCTCTCTGGTATCCGATCACCACCGGCACGTTTTCCTTGATGATCCCCGCTTTTTCGAAAGCGATCTCAGAAAAAGTACTGCCCAGAACCGCTTCATGATCCATACCTATCGTCGTGATCACAGATACCACCGGCGTCACCACATTGGTCGCGTCAAAACGGCCTCCCAGCCCTACTTCCAGCACCACAAAGTCCACCTTTTCATCATAAAAATATTGAAAAGCAGCAGCCGTAATGATCTCAAATTCCGTGGGATGATCCGTCATTTCTTCGGAAATCTCTTTTACTTTGGTAATATATTCGGCCACTTCTTCCTTTGTGATCTCTTCCCCGTCGATCCGCATTCTTTCCGTAAAATTTTCCAAAAACGGCGAAGTGTAAAGACCTGTTTTGTAGCCAGCTTCTTTTAAAACCGCAGCCAAATAAGAAGCAGTGGTCCCTTTTCCGTTTGTTCCGGCAATATGGATGCATTTTAATTTTTTTTGAGGATCTCCCAATCGTTCCAGCAAATATTCGATCCTTACCAGTTCCAGTTTCGAACCGAATTTCGAAGATTCCCTGATATAAGCCATCGCTTCTTCATAATTCATGGATGTCTACGCCTCCAATGCACCTAATCTTTCGGCCACCTTCTGCAATTTTTCCTGATAATCCTTTAATTTTTCTTTTTCTTCCGCTACCAGTTTTTCCGGCGCTTTCGCTACAAAAGAAGGATTGTTCAGTTTCCCTTCCGCGCGTTTGACTTCTTTTTCCAGTTTTTCTTTTTCTTTGAGGAGCCGTTCTTTTTCTTTTTCAAAATCTACCAGATCTTCTAGCGGCAGTAAGATTTCCGCGCCGGTCACCATCGCGGTTACGACTTTTTCCGGCAGTCCTTCTTTCGTTCTTACTACTTTTACTTCCGAAGCGGAAGCCAAGTCCAGCAGATACTGTGTGATCCCTTCATACAGCTTTTCTTCCTTTTCTCCCGAAACCGCCAGATAAACCGGCGCTTTTTTGGAATTCGGCACATTCAGTCCGCTTCTTAAGTTTCGGATGCTACGAATGGTTTCCATGTAGACTTCCATAACTTCTTTTTCTTGTTCAAAGCGAAGTTCCTCTTTGCTTTTCGGCCAATCTGCCACTACGATGCTGATCCCTTCATGAGGCAGGTGCTGCCAGATCTCTTCCGTAATAAACGGCATGAACGGATGCAACAGTTCCAAAGTCTGACGCAATACATAGACCAATACGTTCAAAGCGGTCTTCTTTGCTTCCTGATCGTTCCCGTAAAGTCTGGATTTGGTCAATTCAATATACCAGTCGCAGTATTCCGTCCAAATAAAGTCATATAATTTCTGCGCCGCAAGGCCCAGTTCATAGCGCTCTATATTCCCCGTTACTTCACCGATCACCGTATTCAGCTCGTTTAAGATCCATTTATCCGCCGTCAAAAGATCGAGTCCTTCCAGATTTCCTGTAATGGATTCATCCAGATTCATCAAAATAAAGCGGGAAGCATTCCAGATCTTGTTGGCAAAACTTCTGCTGGATCGCACCTTATCCCATTGGAAGCGGATATCATTGCCGGGCGCATTGCCGGTGATCAAAGAAAACCGCAGGGTGTCGGTCCCGTATTCGTCGATGACTTCCAGAGGATCGATGCCGTTTCCCAAGGATTTACTCATTTTCCTTCCCTGTTCATCTCTGACCAGGCCGTGGATAAAGACGTCCTTAAACGGTACCTGTCCCATATGTTCGATCCCCGAAAAGATCATTCTGGCAACCCAGAAGAAGATGATATCATATCCCGTCACCAAAACGGAAGTAGGATAAAAATATTTCAGATCCGCTGTTTTTTCCGGGAATCCCAAAGTGGAGAACGGCCACAGAGCGGAAGAGAACCAAGTATCCAAAACGTCTTCGTCCTGTTTGACGTTTTTGCTCCCGCAGTGAGGACAGGTATCTATATCTGTTTTGGATACCGTCATTTTTCCGCAGTCGCTGCAGTACCAAGCAGGGATCCTGTGTCCCCACCAAAGCTGTCTGGAAATACACCAATCCTTGATATTTTCCATCCAGTGCGTATAGGTTTTGGTGAATCGTTCCGGAATAAACCGAACTTCTCCTTCTTCCACCGCTTTTAAAGCCGGTTTGGCCAAAGGTTCCATTTTAACGAACCACTGTGTCGATACCAACGGCTCGATGGTAGAACCGCAGCGATAACATTTGCCTACACTGTGGGCATGAGGTTCTGTTTTGACCAAAGCGCCCATTTTTTCCAGATCTTTTACAATGGCTTCTCTGCATTCTTTGGCGCTTAATCCTTCATATTGGAGCGCCTCTTTGGTCATATTCCCTTCAAAGTCAATGACCTGTACAAAAGGAAGATCATGTCTCAGTCCCATTTCAAAGTCGTTGGGGTCGTGGAAAGGCGTTACTTTTACCGCCCCTGTCCCGAATTCTTTATCTACATAACTGTCCGCAATGATAGGGATCTCTCTTCCTACCAAAGGCAGTACGATCGTTTTCCCCACAAGATGCGTATACCGTTCGTCTTCCGGATTCACCGCGACCGCTGTATCCCCCAGCATGGTTTCCGGTCTGGTGGTAGCTACGATCACATATTCTTCACTGTCTTTGACCGGATATTTTAAATGCCACAAAAAGGAAGGTTCTTCCTCATATTCCGTTTCGATGTCGGAAAGGGTCGTCTGGCAGACAGGACACCAATTTACAATATAATCGGAACGGTAGATCAGTCCTTTTTCATATAAATTAACAAACACTTCTCTCACTGCTTTGGACAATCCTTCGTCCATAGTGAACCGTTCTCTGGACCAATCGCAGGAAGCGCCGATCTTTTTCAGTTGATTCTGGATCCGGCCGCCGTATTGCCGTTTCCATTCCCATGCTTTTTCCAAAAAAGCTTCTCTGCCGATATCAAATTTGGTCAGTCCCTCTTCTCCGATCCAGTCCTTTACCTTTTTTTCCGTTGCGATCCCCGCATGGTCCGTGCCCGGTATCCACAAAGTCGGTATCCCCGTCATTCTTTTATATCTGACCAAGGTATCCTGCAGTGTTTCGTCCAAAGCGTGTCCCATATGAAGCTGTCCCGTTACATTGGGCGGCGGGATCACTACCGTAAACGGTTTCACGCCTTCTACGATATCGCAATGGAACAGATCCTGTTCCAGCCAATAGCTATACCATTTATCCTCCACTGATTTCGGCTCATATACTTTTGAAATATTGGTGTTTTCTTCCACTTTTCCATCCTCCCTGTCTCTATAAATTGATTCTAAAAAACCTTGTAAAAAAATAAAATCTTTCATCCCAAAGGACGAAAGATTTCTTTCGCGGTACCACCTTACATTAAACGGACTCATCCCGATACAAACATTCGTCCGTTTCACTCAAACAGATAACGGCTGTGACCGGTAGTTTCTACTGTATTCAAAACTACTGCTCCAAGACGACCTTCCAAGATATCCTATAGGACCTTTCAGCATACGATCCCTCTCTAAAATAGAATCACCCTGTACTCCTTCTTTTCACTGCATTTTAAATATTTTTCGATATCTTATTATAGTGAATCTCTCTTTTTTTGTCAACTGCCGGCCCTCTGCCTTTTTCTTTTTAATCCTCTATGATCACCCGGTAATTTTCTTGTTCCCAGTGCGTATAATACTCTACCACCTGGGGCACTGCCGCCATCGCCAAACTGCCGACGATCAAAATAAAACAAACGAACATACTCAAAAAGTCATATTTCAGTTTTTCTTCTTTATAAGTAAAAGAATAGTATAAGATCTCCAATCCCAAAAAGACCAAAATAATCGGTGTCAGCTTTAATATCAACAAGATATCCAGATTCGGCTGAAACACATGATAAATCAGTAACGCCCCTGCCAGCACCAAGGATACGCCCATGGTGATCATTCCCACTCTTTTCGTTTTCATGGATACCCCCTCCTTTTTTACTATACCGTTATCCGCTATCTTCCGTTTAACAGTTCTTCTATCCCTGTGTAGTGTTCTTCCTCATTTTCCGCATTCATTTCTTCTGCTTCATCCGAATCACTTTCCATTGTTTCCGTATCTTCTGTCACTTCTGCCATTTCTTCCTTTTTACTGCCTTTGATCAGTTTGATACCCAGTAAAATAATAATGGCGGAAATAGCCAAAGTCGGCACTTTTCGAATCAAGTAATAAACCGCCTCCGGAAGAGGAAAACTAAACAAAAGATTGCCGAGAAATCCGCTGTATAAAAGCAGTAAGCCTATTATCAAAACAGCATAACCGATCCATTTATGTCTTTCTTTAAAATAAGCGCCTACTTCTTCGTTTTGGACCAAATCATCCGCAAAAATGAACTTATCTTCTATGGCATCTAACTCATCCGCCGTATATTTTGACTTGTTGATCACATCAAAAAAGGAATAAAACCAGATGATCGGCGCCAAAAATAAAATGGCAGGCACATCGATCAAAATCGTAAAAGCAATGATCCCGCAAAAGATTGCCATAATGGAAACGCCTCTTTTCAGATGCCCCTGATACATCTGTCCCGCTCCCGGGATCAAAGCACAAATAAAAGTAAAAAATCTATTCTTCGTCCGCATTTTTGTCCCTCCTAAAATCAAAATTATCAAAGCTTTGGAAAATACGCAAAGAATCATGTAGTTTATCCGTCAACCCAACATTTTTTTCCTGTATCGCCCAGTTTACTTCGCCCATGCCGCCTATCAAAGGAAGCTCTTCTATCTTTAACAAAGAATAAAAGAATCCGCTGGACCATAACGTAATGGCCAGCACTGCCGCGACAGATACCTGTGCTATCTTCATCCACTGTTTTTCTATCCTCTTGCCTGCCGTCTTTTTCCGGTAGGAAGAGATCTCTATCACTTGTTCTTTCCGTTTTTCCTCCTTCTGTCCGTCCTTTTTCTCATTTTGATCTTTTATCCTGTCTAAAACAGGTATCGTCATATCATAACGAGGAGTCAAGAGTTCTGTTTCTTCCAAAGCGTCCAAATACTGTAAAAAGCAAGCGTCACAGCTGTCAAAATGTTCCAGTATCGTAAGCCTGTCCTCTTCAGACAAAGTAAGGTTTTTCAGTTTTTCTACCGCTGTTTTTGTGATATGTCCGTTTTCATCCCACAGCTTATCCTTCTCCATCCTTATACTCCTCCTTTAACATGATTTTTATTTTCTCTCTTGCCCGATAGACCTGTGTCTGGATCGTTTTTACAGGTTTATCCATGTAAGCGGCAATCTCTTGAAAACTTTTTTCTTCCACATAATACAGTTTGCTTACCGTTTTATAGGGTTCCTTTAATCTGTTGCAGATTTCTATGATTTTTTCTCTGCTCTCCTCTTCGGTCACAATCTCCGCAGGATCCCTTTCGTGAGAAACCAAAACGATATTTTCCATATCCGAGGTCTCTGTTTTTCTTTTGTAAGCGCTTTTTAAAAAGTCTTTGCATTTGTTGGTCGCGATACGCACAAGCCACGCCTTGTAATTCGTATGCTCTAAAGTCTCCAAATGGTTAAAAGCAGATAAAAAGGTGTCCTGAGTCAGATTTTCAGACTCATGATAGTCCTTCGTGAACTGATAGCAAACCGTAAATATCAGCTTTTGATAATTTCGGATCAGTTCTTTCAGCAGATCTTCTTTTTGCCTGGCTATCATTCTCCACCCCCCTTTATCTGTCTCGTAAAAACTTACGAAATAAATCAAGTGTTTTCTTCAAAAATATTTCTTTCTGTTTCTTTTTTATCCTATCACAAAAAAATCACGTTATACAAAATCCCGCCGAATTCTCCACCACAAAAAAAAGTGCCGCCTGTTACCAGGCAACACTTTGTTTCAAATTCATTTTTCTGTTCTTCCTTGCTTCACCCGCTTATAATTCTTTTACCAATTCTTCCCTGCTTTTGATTTCCGCATGCTTCGGCGCGGGAGCACACCCTTCTTCGATCCCGCTGACCGGCAGCAGGGCGATCAATTCATAGCCTTCCATTTCCGGAAACGCTTCTTTTACCAAATTCACATTAAAATGCCCAATCCAAGTAGAACCATATCCCAGATCATGGATCGCAAGCATCATATGTGTGGCGACAATAGACGCGTCCACTTCGGCAAAGTTTTTGCCGTCATACGCTCTCACCCAAGCCTGATCCGGTTTTGCGCCGATCACAAAAATCACCTTAGCCGGTTCTATAAATTTCATTTTAGTACAGTCTAAAAGTTTCGCTCTGGCTTCTTCACTTTCTACCGCCCAAATCTTAAAAGGCTGAAAATTCACTGCCGTAGGTGCAGAGATGCCGGCTTCTATGATCTTATCCATATCTTCTTTCGGTATTTCTTTTCCGTCAAATTTACGAACAGAATACCTGTTTTTTGCCAATTCCAAAAAATCTTTCATGATAAAACCCTCCAAATCTTCACATAATACAGCTATTTTAGCATAGAATATTCTATTTCATCAACGGCCTTTTGATCTCTTTCGGTGATTTCCGCGCCCGACGCCTTATAAACGAACACATAATAAAGAATCACGATAATCGCTGTCACCAATAAAAAATACTTGGACATTTTTACGATCCACTTTCCGAACAAAACAAAATCCCCTTTCTTGCTTCTATGATCCTATGCTTTTCCTTTTTTCTTCTTTCTATTCTTCTTTTATTATACCACAACAAGTCGTTTTTGCTCTCGCTTTTCTATCCGTTTCATTCTCAAAATTTTTATTTTCTTTTTTTGTTTTGATCTAGCCAAAACATTCCTTTTATCAAAAAACGGAGCGGAACATATGCGTCATAAAGAAATTTTACAGGTCGAAAGGCTGTTTTCTTCTTCGGTCTGTTTTTCTTTCTCGGTTTTGGCATCACAAAACCCCTGCTTACCGTGTTCCGTGATATGTTCATTTACTGTTCGGAAAATGCTGTGATATAATAAAACAGGCAAATTTGTATCTATGGAGGTAACAATGGTAGAACTTAGACCAATAACAGAGGATAACTTTATTGACGCTTTTAACCTTAAACTGGCGCCGGAACAGGAAAGTTTTGTATCTCACCCGATTCGGAGCCTTGCGCAGGCGTATGTTTACAGAGACCAGTGCCAGCCGTTCGGCATCTATGCGGCAGAAAAAATGATCGGATATGTCATGGTGATCTATGACTATGATGTTCCCGAGTATGACATCTGGCACATGATGATCGACCAAGCGGAGCAAGGCCACGGCTATGGCAGTGAAGCCCTTGATCGAGTTATGGAATACATTATGACCAAACCATTCGGGAACTCGAGCAGGGTTGCCTTGACCTGCAACAAAGACAATCCCATTGCAAGAAAGCTATATGAGAACAAAGGCTTTTCCGCGACCGGAAACGAGGACGAAGATGAGATAGAACTTGTTATGACAGTAAAATAGCAGCTTCTAATTTGTCAATACAGTAAAAGAAGGTGACTGCGCTGTAACGCAGTCACCTTCTTTATGACGGGCGTCCCCCCTGCTCTGCTTTTTCTTTTATACCAGACGAATCTGGTGATATACTTTTTTCCCTTTGCGGATAATGATCTTGTCTTCCTGAAATTGATCCGGTGTGATGACCTGTTGGATAGACGCTACTTTTTCATTGTCTACCGCAATTCCGCCTTGTTCCACAAGCCGTCTTCCTTCGCTGTTGCTTGCGGCAAGCCCCGCTTCTTTTAACAAGCTTAAAATATCCATACCTTCTCCAAACGCTTCTTTGGAAATTTCCGTAAAAGGCATATTGGCCGAATCACCGCCGCCGCCAAAGAGCGCTCTGGCTGCTTCCTGTGATTTTTTTGCATCCTCTTCACTGTGTACCAGTTTTGTCACTTCATAGGCCAAAATCTCTTTTGCTTTATTTAATTCTTTGCCTTCAAGCTTACTCAACGCGTCGATCTCTTCCAAAGGCAGGAAAGTGAGTAGTCTCAAGCAATTGATGACATCCGCGTCATCCACATTTCTCCAATACTGATAAAATTCGTAAGGAGAGGTTTTGTTGGGGTCCAGCCACAAAGCGCCGGATTCTGTTTTACCCATCTTCTTCCCTTCACTGTTGGTCAAAAGCTTAAAAGTCAGACCAAAGGCTTCTCCTCCGGTTTTTCTGCGCACCAATTCCACACCGCCCAAGATATTGGACCATTGATCGTTACCGCCCAGCTGGAGCTTGCAGCCGTATTCTTTGAACAAATGATAAAAGTCATAGGACTGCATGATCATATAGTTGAATTCCAAAAAGGTCAATCCCCGTTCCATACGGCTTTTGATATTTTCAAAGGTCATCATGCGGTTGACGGAAAAATGCACGCCCACATCCCGCAATAGCTCAATATAATTTAGGTGCATCAGCCAATCTCCATTGTTGAGCATCAGCGCTTTCCCATCGGAAAAATCAATGAATTTGGAAATCTGTCTTTGAAATTCCTGTACATTATGCGCAATGTCTTCTACCGTCAGCATTTTCCGCATATCGGTCTTGCCGGAAGGGTCCCCTACCATGGTAGTGCCGCCGCCCATCAGCGCAATGGGACGATGCCCCGCTCTTTGCATGTGCATCATGACCATGATCTGTAAAAAATGCCCTACATGCAAACTGTCCGCCGTCGCATCAAAGCCTATATAAAATGTGACAGACTCTTTCCCCAAAAGTTCCCGGATCTCTTCCGGATGAGTAGCCTGTTCAATATATCCCCGTTCTTGTAAAACATCATATACATTTCTTTTCATCGGTGTCCTCCATCATCTTCTTCACGTTTACACCCTATTATAATATAAAACCTTGTCAAAAAAAAGTACTTCTTAATCATAAAAAACTCTGTTTAAAAACAATCCTTTGGCGGGAGCCGTTTCTCCCGCCAGGGTTCTGTCTTTTTGCTCCAAAGCCGTCAAAACCTCTTCCGGTTTTCTTTGATGCAGCCCTATCTCCACCAAAGTTCCCGTCATGATCCTGACCATATGCTGCAAAAATCCGTTGCCTTCGAATATCAGATCGATATCCCCTTTGTTTTTTCTGATCTCTATGGAATCGATCCGTCTTATAAAACTCTTTTTCTTGCTTTTTAAAGACGTAAACCCGGAAAAATCATGTTCGCCCAGCAAATACGCTTTTCCCTCTTCCATAGCAGCCAGATCCAGCGGTTTTTCTATATGCCAGCGATATTCTCGTTGAAACACATCCGGATACGTCCGATTGTCGATTTGATACACGTATTCTTTGGTTTTGGCCAAATATCTGGCATGGAACCGTTCGTCCGTCTTTTTCACACCATAAACTAAAATATCCTGCGGAAGATATTTCCTGCAATGCTCCAATATCCTGTTTGTCTTCAACTCTTTTACGCAGTGAAAATTTGCCGTTTGTCCTCTGGCATGGACTCCTTTATCCGTTCTGCCGGAGGCGATCACTTCCACCTCTTCTTCCGCCAAAAGGGAAAGCACATGTTCCAGTTTCCCCTGAATCGTCATCTCATTTTCTTTTAGCCTTTGAAAACCGTTGTAGCGGGTCCCGTCATAAGCTATCTGCAGTCGATAATTCGGCATACCCTGCCTTTCCCCTTTCTTTCGATATTACTTATCCTTTTTACGCTTTCAGCTCGTTTAATATCCTTGTTCTCGAGCTTTCCACTTCAAAAAGCACTTTTTCGATATCTATGGTCTTGTATTCGCCCTTGTCATATAGCACTTTTCCGTCGCATAAGGTCAGCACCACATCACTGCCGCTGGCGGAATAGACCAAATTGTTCAATAGATTGTGGACCGGTTTCATATGCACGCCGGAAATATCCATGACGATCAGATCCGCTTTGTTGCCCACTTTTACACTGCCCGTATCCTCTCTGCCCTGGGCTTTCGCGCCCATTAGAGTCGCCGCTTTGACCACTTCCTCCGGTGTCAAAAAAGCGGGGTCATGGTACCGTTCTTTGTGCAGTACCGCCAAAACTTTCATTTCTTCGATAAAGTTCACACTGTTATTGCTGGCTACGCTGTCTGTTCCCAACGCCACCGGGATCCCTTTCTTCAGCATCTCCGGCAGATTCGCCACCCCGCTTGCCAATTTTAGATTGCTGATGGGGCAGGTTCCTACGGTAACGCCCTTTTCTTTTAAAAGATCAAAGTCTCCTTCTTCCAGCCAAACACAGTGGGCCGCTGTGGTAGGGCAGTCAAACAGTCCCAGATCATAAAAATACCGAGAAGGTGTTTTCCCCTCATGCCTTTCTTTGCACGTTTCATTTTCCGCTTTGGTTT
>JAEEYS010000159.1 GCA_016288255.1 Bacillota bacterium | reverse complement strand
GGGAAACGGGAAAAGAGCAGTATATCCTGCCCTATTTGATCTCCAGCCATCCCGGCAGCACACTTAAAGCTGCCATTGAACTTTCGGAATATCTTTTGACCTTCGGCTATCAGCCTGATCAGGTGCAGGATTTTTATCCTACTCCCGGCACACTGTCCACCACCATGTATTATACGGAATACGATCCTCTTACCATGGAAAAGGTCTATGTGCCGAAGACCCCGAAAGAAAAACGGATGCAGCGGGCACTGCTGCAGTTTAAAGATCCTAAGAATTACGATCTGGTCAAAGAAGCTCTTTTGGCGGCAGGCAGAACGGATCTGATCGGTTTCGGACCTCGGTTTTTGATCCCGCCCAGAAAGATGGAACAGGAAAAAGATCGTATGGAAAAGAAAAATTCAGGCAAAGGAAGTCAGGCAAACCCGCTCGGCCAAAAAGGAAAAGGAGCAAGGCAAAACGCGGCAAAAGGAAAGCGGTTGACAAGAAAGACAAAGTCTGATACAACTAAAAAAGGCTTATCAGCCAAGGATACAAAAAAAAGAGGGAAAGCGAGAAAAAAGAATGATAAAAAATAAAAACGTGGCATTTGGCTTATTTGTAATATTTTTTTTAGTGTTTTGGAATCTTTTTGATTTTCTGTATACTGTCCTGATCTCTAAAGGTAGCTATCGATTTGCCTCAGGAAGTGATCTGATCATACCCCTGGGGGTCGCTGTTGCAAGCGGTTATCTTTTTTTTCTCAGAAAGAAGAACACCTGATTGGAAAGTGCTTTCTGTCCCCTTCATTTTGCGGTATTCGCTTTGACCGAAGATGTCTTGAATGATCCGAAAGAATCGTATCATATAATATAATAAATAAAGGAAAGAAAATTTCAGAAAAATCAAAAGCAGGAGGAACACATAATGGAAGAAAAAAAGGTTTTTGCGGTGGTAAACGGTGTAGAGATTACAGAAGATGATTTTGAATATATGCTGGAACGGTTGGGTCCGGAACGGGGCAGTCAGTTCCGCAATCCCCAAGGACAGCAGGCGCTGGTCTATGAACTGGTCAATCAGGAAGTGCTGTATCAGGACGCCCTGAAAAAAGGATTGGATCGATCCGAAGAATATCAAAAAATGGTAGAGCAGAATAAAAAAGATATTTTAAAATCTTTGGCTGTAGAAAAATTGATCGCCGATGTCAAAGTTTCCGACGAAGAAGCCAAAGCCTATTATGACGCCAACGTCAACGATTTCCGTGTAGGCGAAAGCGTCAAAGCCAGCCATATTTTGGTCGACAATGAAGAGATCGGCAAAAAAGTATTGGAAGAATTAGAAAACGGCAAACCCTTCAACGAAGTGGCTTTGGCCTATTCCACCTGTCCTTCCGCGCAGCAGGGCGGCGATCTGGGCTATTTTTCCAGGGGCAGAATGGTCAAAGAATTTGAAGACGCCGCTTTTCAGCTGAAGGTTGGCGAAAGAAGCGGTTTGGTCAAATCCCAATTCGGATACCACGTGATCTTGGTCACCGATAAAAGAGATGAAAATGTGATCCCCTTCGAAGAAGTCAAAGAAAACTTAAAAAATAATTTGGAAGCGGTCAGAAGGAACGAAGAATACGCCAGACGCTGCAATGAGTTAAGAAAAGAATATGATATCCAAATGAAATAACCAAAGAACAAAACCCTTGCATGAAGAAGAAAAGAGAAAGAAACCGGAATTTCTTTCTCTTTTTTTGTTCTGTCTTATGCGTTCTTTCTTTTTTGCCTTTTCCCTTTTCTTTTGTTTTCTCTTTTTATCTTCTCCGCCTCAAATAGCCGCCCTCGAATCTGTTTGGCTCATAGGCGATCAAAAAAGCTTTGGGCTCATATTTCTTTACGGTCTCTTCCACGTCTTTCCCTCTGCTTCTGGGGGTCAGGATACTTAACTGATAATGGGTCTTTTCTATCCCTTCCCCTTCAAAAATGGTGACCCCGAATCCCTGATTTCTTAAATCGTCGATCAGCTCCATATTTTTGTTTTCGATCACTACATTAAATACCGTATATCCCACTGCCAATTTGTCTTCGATATAGCCGCCCAACAAAATCCCGGCGCCAAATCCCACGGAATACACGATCATGGCCAGCACGCTCTGGTCTCCCGAAAAGACCAGGGACAGACCGAACACATAGATCAGCGTATCCAATATCCCTAGGAGCGCCGCGACCTTGGTCTGCTTTTTTACCATAAAGATCGTTCTCAGCGTCAAAATGGGCACATAGATCAATTGGAGCAATAAAATCAACAAAATTTCTCTCATGGCAATCACCTCTTTTTTCTATTATATGCCATCTTGTTTCTTTCAACAGCATTTTTATTCAAAAAATCATCAAAATTCGGTAAAAAATCCTCTTTATCCACACAAAGATCCGCCTTATACACAAACTTGTCCACAGCCTGTGAATAACTTTGTGCATAAAGAAAAAAATATGCAAGGTCAAATTTCATAAATATAAATTTCAGCCGATTTCATAACTGGACAAAATCATGAAACCGGTCCCCTTTCAAAAGATATATTTTCATTTTTCCCGTTTCATCTTTTTTTGTTGGTCCTTTTCTTTTTCCCTTTTTATAAATCGATTTATAAAATTTTGTATAGAACAAACTTATCCACAGTCACAAAGAGTTATCCACATGATAAACGTTCAGTCCGATAAACCGTTTTTTCCCCTTTCGGCGGTTTCTTTTTCCCTTTTCCCCTTCATTGAAAACAGGATTTTCCTATGCTACAATAGCAGTATGAAAAAAGGAGAATTTTTATGGAAAAAGATCACGCTATCCAAACAAAACCATTGTCTATCGGTATTTTAGGGGCCGGCGCCGCCGGTCTGATGGCGGTGTACTGCCTTTCTTTAGAGGCGGAGAACTGGGAAAAAGCGCACAAACAAAAGTTTCCCGCCCAGATCACGCTGATCGACCGAAACAAAAAGCCGGGCAAGAAACTTTTGGCTACCGGCAACGGAAAATGCAATATCAGTCATGAGGACATCGCTTCCTACAGCTACTACTATGACCAAGTGCCTTTTTTGGAAGCACTGTTTCAGGCTTTTTCTCCCAAAAAACTGCTTCAATTTTTGGAAAACCGAGGACTGCTTCTGAAAACCGATCCTGCCGGCAGGATCTATCCCCATGCGGAACAGGCAAAAACCGTATTGGATTTTTTCTTGCGGCAAATAAAAGAAGGGCCTGTCACGCTTCTATCCGATACCAAAATGACAGACCTCCTCTATGACCCGACCCAAGAAAAGCCTTTTGTTTTACAGGATGAAGCAGGTCATTCTTATTCGTTCGACCGATTGCTGCTGGCTGTGGGCGGCTGCAGCGGAAAAAATTTCGGCACCGACGGCAGTTTTTTCCCGACTCTTCAAAAATTAGGTCTTGCCGTTACACCCCTTTCTCCTTCTTTGGTCCCCTTAAAGACCTCTTTTCCTTTGCAAAAGGACTTAAAAGGGGTCCGCGCCAAAGGGACCGCAAGACTCTTTTTGGATTCTTCTTTTTTGGCGGAAGAAAGCGGCGAGATCCAATTTACCGAATACGGTCTGTCCGGGATCGCGGTCATGAACCTGTCCCGTCATTTGACCGATCCTGCCAAAAAAGCGGTAGTGGAACTGGACTTTTTTCCCCACATGACAGAAAAAGAAGTCATGCGGTATTTGGAACATCTGGTTTCTCTTTATCCGCAGGAAAAAGGGATCTTCCTGCTGGATACCCTGCTCCAGCAAACGCTGGGCAGAGTTTTGATGACTTCTCTTTTTCCCAAAAAATCAAATCAGCCCTCCCGCCTGTTTACCAAAGAAGAGCTTCTCTTTTTGGCCAAACAGTGCAAAGGGGTTCCTTTTCCCATTGCGGGCACTATGGATTTTTCTTTTTCGCAGGTGACCCGAGGCGGTGTCAAAACAGAAATGGTCTATCCCGGCACAATGGAATCGAAAACGATCCCCCATCTGTATCTTGCGGGAGAAATGCTGGACGTAGACGGGCCCTGCGGCGGACTGAACCTGACATTCGCTTTGTTATCCGGCTATCTTGCGGGGCAAGCTCTTTTTGATTCTTTGCGGCTATCCTGATGTTTGGTGATATATATCCCATCCTATCTTTGTTTAAGGCGGCTTTTTTGCTTCTTTTCGGGTAGGATGATCTTCAAGTGAGGTTATTTATGATCCGAATACAAAATATCAAGCTTTCTCTTTCTCAGGAAGAATCTCTTTTAAAAGAAGAAACGGCCAAGCTGGCCAACATTTCTTCTCAGGAGATCGCTTCTCTTTCTATCGTCAAAAAATCTTTGGATGCCAGAAAAAAAGATGACATCCGCTTTATTTATACCGTAGATATCTTACTAAAAGACACTAAGCGGGAAGAAAAAGTTTTAAAACGATTGAAAGGGAAAGGGGAAAAAAGAATAGAACCCGTTTATACCCCGCCTGCCATCTCTTCTCCCCCTTCTTTGCGGCCGGTCATCGCCGGATTTGGGCCCGCGGGGATGTTTGCCGGTCTTCTTTTGGCAAAACAGGGATTAAAGCCCATTATTTTGGAGAGGGGCAAACCGGTAGAAGAAAGAAAAAAAGACGTAGAGACCTTTTGGAAAACCGGGCGTCTTACGGAAAATTCCAATGTGCAGTTT
>JAEEYS010000158.1 GCA_016288255.1 Bacillota bacterium | reverse complement strand
GCGGATGCCTGCGCCAAAAGCAGTGTCTGCCGGAAGCAGCTATGACATCGACATAGAAGCGGACGACATTACTGTGGAAGAAAAAGTTACGGTGATCTGGAAGATCGCGTAGCAACATCGAAAAAGATCAATAGAACGAAGAGGAGGGGTATCATGAGTAAAAAAATAAAACTATTCTGTCTTTTTCTATTGATCGTACTGCTATTTTGCGCGGCTTGCGAAAAGCAGCCCGATACAGGTGAGATAAAAGCAGAAGAGACGGACACAGAAAAGCAGGAAAAGACAGAAGGAACAGGAGATCTGAAGGAAAACGAGGAAGGCGCGGACGGAGAAAAAGAGCAGGAA
Organism: Bacillota bacterium; assembly: GCA_016288255.1. GTDB lineage: Bacteria > Bacillota > Tb-RUG-66 > Tb-RUG-66 > Tb-RUG-66 > Tb-RUG-66. Next base: position 14,583 of record JAEEYS010000158.1, on the reverse strand, counting down.
AAAAACGAGAAAAGAATTTTGGTTTCAGATGGTACAAATGAGATCATTTTTCAGCTCAATGACAGCTCCGCGGCAGAAAGCCTCTATCAAATGCTTCCGCTTACGACAGAAGTGGAAAACTATAGCAACAATGAAAAAATATTTTATCCTTCGGAAAAATTAGACGTTTCAAATGTATCCGAAGGAAGCGGCGGTATAGGGATACTCGCTTATTTTTCTCCCTGGGGAGACGTTGTTATGTATTATGACGCGTTTGACGCTTATTCCGGATTATATCTTTTGGGAGAAGCGGTTTCCGGAGCAGAAAAGATCCAGAACTTGACAGGGAATATTACGATCACCGCAGTAAAATAAAAAGCGGCAGAGAAGAGGCTCCCAGAACAAAAGGGTGAAAGATCAGCGGACAGATCAAAACTGTGACAGGAGTTTGTGATAAAGATAGAGAGAAAGAAGGTGCTTGATATGGCAAAAAAACAAACGGCAGGCCGGGATATTTTGGGAAAACTGGCGCCGAAATTTGCAGAATTGAATGACGATGTACTGTTTGGAGAAGTGTGGGCGAGAGAAACGGAATTGAGTCCGAGGGACCGCAGTATGATCACTATTGCGGCGCTTTTTTCAGCGGGGCAGTATCCGCAGTTAAAGGCGCACCTTACTATAGGGAAAGAGCATGGCATCACCAAAGAAGAAGCGGTAGAGATCGTGACGCAGCTGGCTTTTTATTGCGGATGGCCGAAAGCGTGGAGCACGTTCCCGCTCATTGAAGAAGTATACGGGAAAGAATAAAACAAAAAACAGAACAAGGAGAAAATCAATGAAAGTATTGTTGGTAAACGGAAGTCCTCATCAAAAGGGATGTACCTATACAGCACTGGCGGAAGTGCAAAAAACACTGGAAGAAGAAGGGATCCAGTCGGATTTTTACTGGGTAGGAAATCAAGATATCGTCGGGTGTAAAGGGTGTTATGTGTGCACCATGAAAAGAAAATGCATGTTTCAAGACTGCGTGAATGAGTTTACGGAGCTGGCGGTACAGTATGACGGATTTATTTTTGGGTCGCCGGTCTATTTTTCCGGCATGAACGGAAACGTGATGAGCTTTATGGACCGTGTGTTCTTTTCTTCTTCCGCGCAGGATCCCCATCCGTTTCGGTACAAACCTGCGGCAGCGGTGGTATCTGCCAGAAGAGCCGGAACCACATCGGCGCTGGATCAAATGAACAAATATTTTTTGTATAGTGAAATGCCTGTCATTTCTTCCCGCTATTGGAATATGGTGCATGGAAGCGCGCCGGAAGAAGTGACGCAGGATCAGGAAGGACTCCAGATCATGCGGGTGCTGGGCAGAAACATGGCTTGGTTCTTAAAACTGAAAGAAGCGGGAGAAAAAGCAGGGATCACGACTCCCAAAAGAGAAGAGGTCAGGATTGCCACAAACTTTATCAGAACAGGAAAATAACATAGCTGGAGATAAAACAGAATACAGAAAAGAGGATACGAAAAAGGAGAAAGAGTATGATTTATAACTTTTATGATCCGACAAGAGTGATTTTTGGCGCAGGAGCGTTAGGGCAGCTGCATGAGCAAAATTTACCGGGGAAAAAAGCGTTGATCGCTGTTTCCAACGGGGTATCCAGCTTGAAAAACGGTGCGCTTGCAAAGACAAAAAGTGAATTGGAAAAAGCGGGATGCAAATATGTGGTATTCAATCAGATCGCTCCTAATCCGCAAAAAGAGATGGTGGAAAAAGGCGCAAAAACAGTCAGAGAAAATGAATGTGATTTTGTGATCGCTTTGGGAGGCGGTTCTGTAATGGACGCGGCAAAGGTGATCGCTATGCTGGCGCCGCAGCCTTCTGAGGATCTTTGGGATTATGCTTTCGGAGAAACGGGAAAAGGCAAAGAATTGGATCAGGAACCTCTTCCGTGGGTGGCCATCACCACTACGGCAGGAACCGGTTCGGAAGTGGACCAGGCAGGGGTCATCACGAACCTGGCCACTTATGAAAAGATCGGCGTAGGCGGCGCGGATTCCATGTTTGCCGCTTTTGCCATCGTCGATCCGGAACTGATGAAGACCGTTTCGAAAGAATATACGGCATATCAGGGATTTGACGCTTTGTTCCATTCTGTGGAAGGCTATATAGCCAATGTGCACAATCTGATGAGCGACATGGTAGAAAGAACGGCGATCGAAAATATCGGGAAATATCTTGCGCGAGCCGTGAAAGACGGCAATGATATGGAAGCAAGAGAAGCGGTCGCCTTTGCGAATACGTTATCCGGTTATTCTATGGTAGCGGCAGCGTGCACCAGCGAGCATTCCATGGAACATGCCATGAGCGCTTATCATCCGAAATTGCCTCATGGAGCGGGCCTTATCATGATCTCAAAAGAATATTTTAAATTCTGGATCGATAAACATGTCTGTGATGACCGCTTTGTGGATATGGCAAGATTTCTTGGGAAAACAGACGCGGAAAAACCGGAAGATTTTCTGACAGCTTTGGTAAAACTGCAGGAAGACTGCGGTGTAGCGAATCTAAAAATGTCTGATTACGGTATCAAGAAAGAAGAATGCATGACGCTCGCAAAAAATGCCAGAGCAACGATGGGCGGATTGTTTGCCTGCGACCCGGCGGAAACAACAGATGAAGAGATCGCCGGGATCTATGAAAGATCTTATCGATAAAAAAGGAAATAAAAACAATGAAGCGATCTAGTAAATGGGTCTTGGTGTTTTTTCTGATAGGGGGTTTGCTGTCGGGATGCGGTCCCGTAAAGCAGAATACGGAAAAGATAGTGCAGGAAACAACCAAAACAGATTCTGTCATGGTCAGCAATCTGGCTTCCGATGCCGTATTGGAGGAAGTCACAGCTATTTTAAAGGAAAATCAATTGTCTAATGTGGACATCTTTTCCGAATGGGTAAAGGATTATGCCGCGTTGGTAGGAGAAAAAGCGAATCTTGCGGGAGACTGGACGGCAAAAGCCAAACTGCGCCCGGATCAAAGCGCGTGTTCTTTGGCTTGGCAAGAGGCCTATGACCGCGGCGAATATGATTCCAACTGCCGTATCACTGCTTTTTTACTGCTCTCTGACCGGATCCAAAGAGAAAAAATTGATCCGGTTTATGAGGGAACCTATTTGATGTTTGATTTGGATGCCGTTGAAAATGCGGAAAAATATGAAAGGATAAAAGAAAAAGAAGCGCTGTTCCAAAACTTGTTTGGAGAGATCGACGTGAAGGAGAAGACGCCGGATGAGATCCAAAATGCGTTTTCGGAGGAATGGGACAAAGCAGCTTGCCGTATCGAGAGTGAAAAGGTATCCTTGTTCAGCGTGGTCATACATGATCCTTTCGATGATGTGGTGTTTGTGGGACATACGGGCGTGCTGATCGATTGCGGAGAGTATCTGTTGTTTGTGGAAAAAATTGCATTCGAACAACCTTATCAGGTATCCAAGGTAAAAAATGTGGAAGAATTGATGGATCTGTTATGCGAAAGGCCGGAATACTTTGGTGATGGAACAGAAGAAGGCCCGTTCTTTTATCAAAACGGAACTTTTCTGATGAATGCCAAAGGAAGAGGGCCTGTTGAAGCAGAAGTTTAAAGAAAAAAGAATCAATTTGAGAAGGAGAAAATAATATGAGTAAAAAATTAGTTGCTTATTTCAGCGCAAGCGGTGTGACGGCAGGAGCCGCAAAAAAATTAGCGGAAGCGGCAGGGGCGGATCTTTATGAGATCAAACCGGAAGTGCCTTATCAAAAAGCGGATCTCAACTGGATGAATCCTTTTTCCAGAAGTACAAAAGAAATGAAAAACAAATCTTCCCGCCCGGCGCTGGCAGACAAAGACGCAAAAGTGGAAGAATATGACGTGATTTTTGTGGGATTCCCCATTTGGTGGTATGTAGCGCCTACCATTATCAACACTTTTTTGGAAGCGTATGATTTCAGCGGAAAGACGGTTATCCTGTTCGCGACCTCAGGCGGAAGCGGATTCGGGGATACGGTGAAAGGATTGAAAGGCAGTGTGGCGGAAGATACCGTGATGAAAGAAGGCAAAGTGCTGAACAGAAAATCTACCGTAGAAGAATTGAAAGCATGGGTAGATAGTATCGATGCATAAATAGGTAAAAAAAGAGACAACAAAGAAAAATAAGAAGAGCGAAGAGAAAGCTCTTCTTATTTTTTTATAAAAAAGGAAGGACATTTCTTTTTATCTGACAGTTATTTGGTATAATGAAATAGATATGTAAATCAGGAAAAGGAGAAGGAAGAAGATGGCGTCCAGCAAAGAATATTTGGAGTTTATTTTGGAACAGTTATCCGAAACGGAGGATATTACTTATAGAAAAATGCTGGGAGAGTATATTTTATACTGTCAAGGCAAGGTGATCGGCGGGATCTATGACGACCGTTTTTTGGTCAAACCCACCGGATCCGCAGTTTCCATGATGCCGGACGCGGCTTATGAACTGCCCTATGAAGGAGCAAAAGAAATGCTTTTGGTGGACAGGGTGGAGGACAGCGCTTTTTTAAGATCCTTAGTGGAAGCGATGGTAAAGGAGCTTCCGGCGGGAAAAAAGAAGACAGCGGTAAAAAAAGAAAGAGCGGAAGCACAGAAAGATGAAAAAAGAGAATATCAGTTTGACGCGGTGATACAAAAAGTGCCGGATCAGGACGCGGCTTATGTGATCTTTCCCTATGACATTCGGTCTGTTTTTGGAAAAGGCAGAGTCAAAGTCCATGCGGTGTTCGACAGCGCAGCGTATGACGGGAGCATTGTCAATATGGGAGTCAAAGATGAAACGGGTCGTACCTGCTACATCATCGGGATAAACAAAAAAATCCGGTCCGCCATTGGTAAAGGACCGGGCGATTTGGTCCATGTCAAAATCACGGAAAGAGAAAAATAAAAAATTTTGAAATCCTTGTAACGAAACGAGAAAAATTTGCATTAACAAGATAGAAAGGGAAAAGGAGGATAAAAAGTGCAGCAGATGGAAGAGATCTATCAAAAATATGCCAGAACAGTCTATCAATATCTGCTATCTATGACTCACGACAGCGCTTTGGCGGAAGAATTGACCCAAGAGACTTTTTATCAAGCGATCCGAAGCATTGACCGTTTTGATGGCAGCTCTTCGATCTCCACTTGGCTCTGCGCTATCGCGAAAAGACAGCTTTGGTCCTATCGTCGCAAGCATCCCGCGCTGGAAGAGATCAATGAGCAGGATGTTTTAACGGAATCCGCGGAAAAAGACGCGTTGGAATCCATAAGCCGAGTGGACCTTTTAAAAAGACTGCATCTGTGTCCGGAACCGTTCCGCGAGATCTTGTATCTTCGGATCTTTGGCACTTTATCATTCCGTGAGATCGGAGACATTTTTGGAAAAACGGAAAACTGGGCACGGGTTACTTTCTATCGAGGAAAAGAAAAATTAAGAAAGGATATGGATCAGGATGAATAAAATACCTTGTGATACGATTTTGGATTTATTGCCGTCTTATATTGACGGATTGACCAGTCAGACGACGAATCAGCTGGTGGAAGAACATATGGATGGCTGCGCGGACTGCAAACAGGCAATGGAAAACATGAAGCATGCGGAAGCGGCGCCGATCAGTGAAAAGGATCAAAAAGAGATCGATTTTTTAAAGAAAAACAGAAAAAAGAACCTGAAAGTGATCGCAGGCAGTCTGCTTGCCGCGCTTCTCATCATTGGCGGCGTATTGTTTACCCGATTATATATTGTGGGAGATTACCTGTATGGGGACTGGATCACCTGTGACGTCAAGGTGGATAACCGTTATATGACTTTGAACGGAACGGTCATGGACAGTGTGCACGGTGTTTCGACCATTCGGTATGAAGAAAAAGATGGCGTGGTAACGGGAACAACAAAAGCGGTTTTGGCAAGCCCGTTTCACAAAGGGGAGTTTTCTTCCGAATATGCGGCACAAGAAGATATTGTGCAGGTGCGGTTGAATGATCGTATTTTGTGGGACAAAGGAAAGAATATTTCAAAAATCACGTCAGAGGTGTATCAAACCGGACATGAATATATGGGAGATATGCCGGCAAACAATCAAACGGCACAGGCGCTTCGGATCAGTGAGGTGCTGGGCTCCTACAGCAATGAACTGCTGACCGGTCAGCAGCCTTACGGATGGAAGATCGTTTTGGAACAAAGGATCTCATCGGGAATGGGGAGCGCCAAAGAAAAAGCGATGCGGTCTTTTGCCTATGTGATGCTGTCTGTGATCGACAACCTGGACGAAGTGATCTATGAATATCAGGTGGAAGGAACGGTGCGCACGCTTACAGTAACGGCAGAGGAAGCGTCGGCCTTTGCAGGGCACCCTATCAAAGACTGCGGAAAAGATGTCAGTCTTCTGCAGGAGCTGATAGAAAAAGCAGGGTTGAACAGCCCTTTTTAAAAAAAGAAAATAAAATCAAGGGAGATGGCAAAGCCGCTTTCTGTATGGAAAGCGGCTTTTTAAATGGATGTTTTTTTGTTTTGCGGAGCAAACTTGTGATGGCCTGTCCAGCGGGGAACGGTACAACAGAAAAGAGAGAAAACAGTCAAAAAGGAAGTCTTTCGGGGACAGACAAAAAGGGAAAATATCATTTAGGAACAAAGCGATAAAAAGACTATAGAAAGTATAGATTTTTTGTTGACAAAAGGTGCTGCTCGTGTTATTATAATATCAACCTAGTGGGTAGGTAGGTTAATACAGACGAAAATCAAAAAAGGTTCTGATTTGATTTTGCAGCAGGAGGATTGATATGGATCTTGCAGGTCAAAAATACTTAAAAAGAAACGGCTTTTACGAGCGTATGCACCGATGTTGCATAGAGGAGAACCTCAGAAGTAAAACTTGTCAATCAGGGGAAAAAGAATTAAAATAGGGATGAAGGAGAAACTAAGTATGTCAATATATACTTCAGCTGATCAGCTGATCGGCAAAACGCCTCTTTTGGAACTTGTTCATATTGAGGAAAAAGAAAATTTAAATGCAAAAGTGATCGCGAAATTGGAATATTTGAATCCGGCAGGATCGGTAAAGGACAGAATCGCAAAAGCGATGGTGGAAGATGCTGAAAAGTCCGGGAAATTAAAACCGGGTGCGACCATTATTGAACCCACTTCCGGGAATACAGGGATCGGGCTTGCTGCTGTTGCCGCGGCAAAAGGGTATCCGATCGTGATCGTAATGCCGGAAACCATGTCCGTAGAACGCAGACAATTGATGAAAGCGTACGGCGCCGATCTGGTGCTGACAGAAGGGGCAAAGGGAATGAAAGGCGCGATCCAAAAAGCGGAAGAATTGGCGCAGGAGATCCCAAATAGTTTTATTCCGGGACAGTTTGTCAATCCGGCAAACCCGAAAGCGCACAGAGAAACCACAGGACCGGAAATCTGGGAAGATGCGGACGGCAAAGTGGATATTTTTGTGGCCGGTGTTGGGACCGGCGGGACCATAACAGGCGTTGGTGAATATTTAAAATCAAAAAATCCAAATATAAAAATTGTAGCGGTGGAACCTGCTTCTTCTGCGGTTTTATCTACCGGAGTTGCTGGAAGTCACAAAATTCAAGGCATTGGTGCGGGATTTGTTCCCGAAACATTAAATACCGATATTTATGATGAGATCATTGCGGTTTCCAATGAAGACGCGTTTGAAACCGGCAAACTGATCGGGAAAAAAGAAGGTATTTTGGTAGGGATCTCCTCCGGCGCGGCAGCATGGGCAGCTATCCAGCTTGCGAAACGAGAAGAAAACAAAGGCAAAAATATCGTTGTTCTTCTGCCGGATACGGGGGACAGGTATCTATCGACACCTTTGTTTGCAGACTAAAAAATTTGCTCCGGGCTGCAATTTACCGGAGCTTTTTTTGTGAAGAAGGAAAGGAGTTATCAAAAAGTCATTATGAAAATATATGCGGACAATGCAGCTACAACCAAAATGAGTCGTACAGCGATACAGTCAATGTTGCCTTACATGGATAAAGTTTACGGAAATCCTTCCAGCCTTTATACCATTGGGCAGGAAGCAAAAGAAGCATTGGAAGACGCCAGAATACGAGTGGCTTTCTGTTTGGGATGCGATCCAAAAGAGATCACATTCACTTCCGGCGGCAGTGAAGCGGATAACATGGCAATTATTTCCGCGGCGCGCCTGGGAGAAAGAAAAGGGAAAAAACATATTATTTCCACCGCTTTTGAACATCATGCGGTGCTGCATACTCTAAACAAGCTGAAAAGAGAAGGATTTGATATCACGCTTTTGGATGTGCATCAAAACGGTCTTGTAACACCGGAACAAGTGGCGGAAGCGATTCGGCCGGAAACTTGCCTTGTGACCATTATGTATGCCAATAACGAGATCGGAACGATCCAGCCTATTGCGGAGATCGGCAAAGTTTGCCGTGAAAAAGGAGTCACTTTCCATACGGACGCCGTGCAGGCAGTGGGACATTTGCCGATCGATGTGCAAGAACAAAATATCGATATGCTCTCCCTTTCCGCGCATAAATTTCACGGGCCGAAAGGGATCGGCGCCCTTTATGTAAAAAGAGGGATCCGTCTTACCAACTTGATCGAAGGCGGCGCGCAGGAAAGAGGAAAACGCGCGGGGACAGAAAATGTGCCTGCCATTATGGGAATGGCTGCAGCTATGGAAGAGGCAGTTCAAAATATGGATGCGAACACAAAAAAACTGGTGGCCATGCGGGACAGATTGATAGAAGGATTAAGTCAGATCCCTTATTCCGAATTAAACGGTGATGCGGTCTGCCGTTTGCCCGGCAATGTGAATTTCTGTTTTGAAGGAATCGAAGGAGAATCTCTTTTACTGCTTTTGGATGACAAAGGGATTTCCGCTTCTTCCGGCAGTGCCTGTACATCCGGGTCATTGGATCCAAGCCACGTACTGTTGGCGATCGGCCGGCCTCATGAAGTAGCTCACGGTTCCCTTCGGCTGTCCATTGGCGAAGATATCACGGAAGAAGAAATCGACTATATGATCAAATCCGTTGCGGAAGTTGTAGAATATCTGAGAAATATGTCTCCTCTGTGGAAAGACTTGGTATCAGGGAAACGACAACATATATTTTTAAAGTGAGGTGCAATCAATATGGCATTATATAGTGAAAAAGTAATGGATCATTTCCGGAATCCGCGGAATGTAGGTTCCATAGAAAACGCGGATGGGATCGGTGAAGTAGGGAATCCTGTTTGCGGGGACATTATGAAGATTTATTTAAAGATCGATAATGACATCATTACAGATGTAAAATTTGAAACCTTCGGCTGCGGAAGCGCGATTGCTTCCAGCTCTATGGCTACGGAACTGATCAAAGGGAAGACCATCCAAGAAACCCTGCAGATCACCAACAAAGCAGTCGCGGAAGCATTGGACGGACTGCCGGCTCATAAAATGCACTGCAGTGTTTTGGCAGAAGACGCGATCAAATTGGCATTAAAAGATTATTATGACAAAAATGGGATCGAATATGATCCTGCCCAGTTCGTGATTCATGATGATGAACACTAAATAATAGATTATGGTGAATAAAATGATGATACATGATACGTGGGATCCGGTGGCAGCCTTGCGGCGGGATAAAGATCTGCCCGACGACGCGCTGGTGGAATTATTGGATACGGACAAGATGGATGAAGCGCTTGCGGCAGCTGCCGATTCGGTAAGAAGAAGTATTTACGGAGATCAAATTTATGTCCGCGGATTGATCGAATTTACAAATTATTGTAAAAACGACTGCTATTACTGCGGAATCAGACGGGATAACCGTATGGCAGAGCGGTATCGCTTGACAAAAGAGGAAATTTTGTCCTGCTGTAAAAAGGGATATGCTCTTGGGTATCGTACTTTTGTACTGCAGGGCGGAGAAGACCCTTTTTATACAGATGAAAAGATCTGTGATATCGTGTCCGCCATTCGAACAGGCTATCCGGATTGCGCCATTACCTTATCTATCGGAGAAAAGCCGAGGGAAAGCTATCAGGCCTATTTTGACGCGGGCGCGAATCGGTATCTTCTTCGCCATGAAACAGCGGAAGAAGAGCATTATAATAAACTGCATCCGAAAGAATTGAGCCTTGCGAATCGAAAAAGATGTCTCTTTGACCTAAAAGAGATCGGATACCAGGTAGGCACGGGGATCATGGTAGGGTCTCCTTATCAAACAACAAAAAATATCGTTGCGGATTTAAGATTCATGCAGGAATTGAAACCGGACATGATCGGGATAGGACCTTTCATCACCCATCGGGAAACGCCTTTTGCCGCGTTTCCGAAAGGAAGCTTGAAATTGACGGTTCGTTTGATCTCTGTTCTCAGGCTGATGTTTCCTTATGCGTTGATCCCGGCAACAACGGCGCTGGGCACCATCCATCCTTTAGGCAGAGAAATGGGACTTGAGGCCGGGGCAAATGTTGTAATGCCGAATTTATCGCCTGTACAGGTGCGTAAAAAATATGAGCTGTATGAAAATAAGATCTGCACGGGAGAAGAAGCGGCGGAATGCAAAAGCTGTTTGGAACAGAGAGTGGCCGGTATCGGATATCGGATCGTGACAGATATTGGGGATGTCAAAAGAGGCGGAAATGAATGAAAGTATTGATTGCAATGAGCGGCGGCGTGGATTCCAGTGTTGCTGCTTTTTTGATGAAAGAAAAAGGATACGATTGTATCGGCTGTACCATGAAACTGTATGAAAACGCGGATGTAGGAGTGCCTTCCGGCAGGACCTGCTGTTCTTTGGATGATGTGGAAGACGCGCGGAATGTAGCTTATAGACTGGGAATGCCTTATTATGTATTTAATTTTACGGAAGATTTTCGAGAAAAGGTCATCCAAAAATTCATCCAAAGCTATGAGAAAGGAATGACGCCGAATCCCTGTATCGATTGCAACCGGTATATGAAATTCGACAGACTGTTTGATCGGGCAATGGTATTGGGCTGTGATGCGGTCGTGACGGGACATTATGCGCGGATCGAACAAAACGGAGATACCTATGTGCTGAAAAAAGCGTTGGATGAAACAAAAGATCAAAGCTATGTTTTGTATTCCATGACGCAAAAACAGCTTGCGCATACATTGTTCCCTTTGGGCAGCTTAAACAAATCCGAAACACGGGGCATCGCGGAAGAAAACGGATTTTTAAATGCCCATAAACCGGAAAGCCAAGATATTTGTTTTGTGCCGGACGGGGATTATGGAAAGATGATAGAACATCGTACCGGGAAAAACTATTTACCGGGAGATTTTGTTGATCAAAAAGGAACGGTTCTGGGACAGCATAAAGGGATCATCCATTATACCATAGGACAGCGAAAAGGGCTGGGGATTTCTTCTTCCGCGCCGTTTTATGTTTGCGGTATTTGCGCGGCGGAAAACAAAGTGATCCTTGGCAGAGCGGAAGATCTGTTTCGGTCGGAAACAGATGTGGCTGATTTTCATTGGATCTCGGGAAAAGCGCCTAAGAGGGAGATACGGTGTAAAGTGAAAATTCGGTATCGGCAAAAAGAACAGCCCGCCGCGGTAATACCGACCAGTGAAGAAACGGTGCATATCCGTTTTGAACAGCCGCAGAGAGCCATTACACCGGGACAAGCTGCGGTAGTCTATGACGAAGATGTGGTCTTGGGCGGCGGTGTGATTTTGAAATAGGACTTTTTGAGAAATAAATTCATGAAATTGTGACCAAAAGAAGGAAAGGGGTGGCAAGAGTGAAGATCTCGACCAGGGGCAGATATGCTCTTCATGTTATGATCGATTTGGCGGAACATTTTAACGGCGGCTATATCCCGTTAAAAGATGTAGCGAAACGGCAGGAAATTTCTTTAAAATATCTTGAAAAAATACTTCCTGTGCTGACCCAGAATCATTTGATCGAAGGGGTGCACGGAAGAGGGGGCGGATATCGTTTGACCAGAGAACCGCAAGAGTATAAAATAGGAGAAATTTTAAGACTGACGGAAGGCGATCTGGCGCCCGTATCCTGTTTGGCACAAGACGCAAAACCCTGCGCCAAAGTAGCGGGGTGTCCCACCTTTCCCATGTGGGGAAAATTAAATGAGATCATCAATGAATATTTGGACAGTGTTACCATTGCGGATCTGATGGAAAATGACTTTTCGGATAATTATGTGATTTGATCTGTCGGCAATCATGAAATTTTACAGCACCTGTAAGGTGCTGTTTTTTGTTGCGGCCAGAGGACGTTCAAAGGGATATAAGGAAAAGGCGGAAAGGCAAAAAGAAGAGAGCGAAAAAGGAAAAGGCGGGAAGGCAAAAAGAAGAGAGCAAAAAAGGGAAAAGCGGAAGTAAAAAGGCAGAGGAAAGGGAACAAAAACGAGAGATAACAGAGAAAAAGAAAAGTAAAAAGCAAAAAAAGAAAAACTCCCGATACGAGCTTTTGCTCTTCGGGAGTTTTTGTAATATCGTTTGTAGATCACGCTTTGTTAAAATTGCTTTTAGCCTGTCTGCAGCGCGGGCATTTCCAGTCGTCAGGCAGATCTTCAAATTTTGTCCCCGCGGGAATACCGTGTTCCGGATCACCGACTGCGGGATCGTAAACGAATCCGCAGATAGAACATACATATTTACCGGTGGATTCTTTTGCTTCTACGGCAACAGGCGGAATACTTTCCGGCGGATTGTTCAAATCAATGACTTTTTTTGCTTCTAAATTTTCATATCCAAGAGGGGTATGCGTAGAAAGATATACCGTCGGATGATTCTGAACGAAATCTCTGACACGATTTAGGGTATCTCTTGCAGCAGCGATATCTTCAAACACAATAGAAAGCTTATTTTCATACAGCGCTTCATCCGTATAAGTAACATCACCGTGGATCAAATAGAACAAACCGTTATCTTCCGCAATAACGATACTGTTGCCGGTAGTGTGGCCTTTGGCAGGCAGATAATATACGCCGTCAGCGATTTTTTCACAAGCGTCAAAATTATAGTAAGGGCCGTCCTGATACTGCGCAGGGATGACAGAGATCCCCTTTAGTTCATCTGCTTCTGCTTCTTCGGGAGAAGTGTAGATTTTAGCGTTGGGGAAACTTTTCAATTCGCCGGAATGATCGGCATGTTTGTGGGTCAAAAGGATCTTTGTGACCTGTTCCGGTTCATATCCCACGTCTTTTAAGGCAGAGACATAATCTTTTATCGTGCTTCCCATATAAATCATTGTGGTTTCATCCGGGACAGCGTCAGGTACTCCTTTTGGCATACCGGTATCCACAAGAATGACTTCTTTTCCTGTATCAATCACATAATTTTGAAGGCTGGAACGATATTTGACCGAGGGATCAAATTTTTCCATTCCTTCTTCACCGCCGAAAGCAAAAGGCTGTGTCATAAAACCATTTTCATAGAGTTTAACCGCTTTAATGATCATAAAATAACTCCTTTCTTGATACAAATGATACTTTTAGATACTTGATCTGATAACATTGTAATTCGAAATAAAAACAGTTGTCAATTGTTTAAAATGGAAACAAAATAGGCCGAGACAATAAAAAAAGATCTCCCAAAAGAGATCAGTTTTAAAAGATTGTGAAACGTTTGATTTGATCCCGCCGCCATAATGACTGACGGAGGTGTTTTCGTTTAGAAACAAAATCAAAAGGAACTTTTTCCCCTGTCTGAATTTTCTTGCGCCATGGCAGCTTCTGCCATAGTATCTTGATGGAATGCATGGACTTCTTCTGCGCTGTCGGAAAGATCTTCCGTTTTCAGCAATTTTTCCAGTTCGGATAACGGGATCTCAGACAGATCAGCGGCAAAAACAGGATCATCGTCTTCTAAAAGGACAGAAGAGGAAAAATCGGTATTTTCTGCCTGAAAAGCGGCTTCCGCTTTTGCTATCTGTTCATCGATGCTTTCTTCTGCTGCGGTGGGTTTTTCGACTGCAGAAGCTTCCGCTATCATTGTTTTTTCTTCTGCCATCATTTTTTCCACCGGCGTTTTTTCTTCTGCCATTATTTTTTCTTCTGCCGGAGCATTTTCTTTATCTGCGATATTTTCATCGGCCGGAGTGTTTTCCTTGACAGGAGTAGCCTCTTCTGTTATTTCTTCTTCGTCCTCTGCGGAAGCAGCCCGAAAATTAAGAACACAACCGATCAGATAAAACAGGACAAGGCACAAGCTGGGTAAGAATAAATAAGGGCCTTTATAAAAAGAATCTAATTTCAAGAAGATCTCAAAAGATTGGATATGTAAAAAATCTATGGGCAAAGTCAGTGAGAGCAGGCAAATAAAAGAGATCGCCCCTGTGATAAAGCAAAGAACAGCGCCTTTTCGTTTGCTTGCGAAGGAGAGTCCAAAGATCCCCGGAACAAGATGGATCAAACTGAGGACACCGTAAACAATGGAAGTAGTGTGGATCATGCCGCTCAATTCACCTCTGCCGGTATCTACAGCCATAAAAAAGATAGTTGGGAGAAGCAAAATGCCTCCTATTAAAAACAGAAACAAACTTGTAAATCCGGTAAGGAACTTTCCAAGACGACCCATACGCTTTTCTCCTTT
>JAEEYS010000157.1 GCA_016288255.1 Bacillota bacterium | reverse complement strand
GAGCCGGTATCCACACCCTTGTCTTGGGAAAAGACAAAGGCGCTTTGACAAAAACAGATAAGATCGCGAACTACTACGGGTTCCCGGAACCGATCCCGGGTCAGACGCTGACAGAACAAGGGATCGCGCAGGCCAAGGGTTTGGGAGTCGATGTAGAAGAAGATGAAATTTTTTCCATTGATTGGAACGATCATTTTATCATACAGGGAAAAAAAGCCCGCTATGAAGCAAAAGTGCTGATCTTGGCTACGGGGCTGACCCGAAACACGCCGAAAATACGGGGATTTCGGGAATTGGGCGAACAGGGCGTCAGCTACTGCGCCGTTTGCGACGCCTTTTTCTATCGGGGCAAGGATGTTGTTGTGCTGGGGCACGGCAGTTATGCCGTTCATGAAGCCGAGATCCTGCAGCCGCTGGTCAAATCCGTTACCCTGCTGACCAACGGACTCTCCCCGGAAGAAACGGTGCCGGACGGGATCTTGGTCAATGAAAAACCGATCCAGTCTTTCACGGGAGACCCCAAACACAAAGAGATCCATTTTGAAGACGGCAGTCAACTGGACGCGGCAGGCATTTTTGTCGCCATGGGTTCCGCTTCCAGCAGCGATCTGGCCAGAAAACTGGGCGCAGCCATCGGTGACAAAAACAATATCGAGGTCAATGAAAAAATGGAAACCAATATCCCCGGTCTTTACGCAGCAGGGGACTGCACCGGCGGTATGCTCCAAATCGCAAAAGCGGTCTACGAAGGGGCCATAGCCGGTTCCGAGGCGGTCAAATATATTCGAAAATCCGTTTGACCCTTGCGGTAACAAGGAAAAAGCTGCTGAAAAGCTGTTTTGGAAACGTTAAAAATCTAAGGGAATTTTTTCCTAGGAAATATTTATCTATCAAAGGAGAATCATTATGGCAACGATCACTATCACCAAAGATAATTTTGAAGCGGAAGTATTGCAATCCCCTGTTCCCGTGTTACTGGATTTCTGGGCATCCTGGTGCGGTCCCTGCAGAATGGTAAGCCCCATTTTGGATGAGATCGCGGAAGAAGAAGCGGATTCTGTTAAAGTCGGCAAAGTCAATGTGGATGAAGAATCCGAACTGGCAGAACAATTCGGTATCACCAACATTCCTACCGTTATGGTGTTCAAAGACGGTAAAATGACGGAAATGTCTATCGGCGTAAGACCAAAAGATGTTTTTTTGGAAATGCTGGGGATCTAACAACAGGCAGACACTATAAACTTTTTACAGCGGAGGGCTTTTGCCCTCCTTTGTTTTTGCGGGGTATCTCTCTCGTCCGCAACTTCTTGAGGCGTTTATTCGTCATAAGAACAGAAAAATGGTTCGACTATAATAGGAGGTCGTTTTATGAGTTTTACCGGTATCTTGGCGCTTCTTTTGATGGTGCTCTTTGGCGTTTCGCTTTATTTTGTCATTCGGGGGATCAAAACAAAAAATATCAAAATGGCCCTTGTTTCCATCCTCCTTTTTTGCGGCATCGCTTTTCTTTTCTATTACGGACTGGTGTCTTTCATTACCCGCATGTAAGAAAAAGCAGGAACGAAAATCTCGTTCCTGCTTTCTTTTTTCTTTTCTCTATCCCGTTTCGCCTCTTCTCCTGCCTCGTTATCCCAAAAAGTCTTCCATCTTTTTCTGCCAGTTTTGGGTATGGATCAGCCTGCCTGCCGAAAAAGCCCGTAAAAACCTTACGGAAGCGGCCCGATCCACTGCCATGCGGTAAAGCGGCTTTTTCTTGAGCTGTTCTTCCTCCATGGCGATGATCTTCCGATAAGACCCCATGGCTTCCATGGCGTGTTCCAGATCATGCTGAAACTCTGCCCGTTTCCTCTTCCATGGCGTATTCTCCTTCGCAGACCATGAGAGGACTCCCCTCTACAAACAAAGAAGCAAGGCTTCGGGCGCCGAAAGCGTCCATCAGCTCTTTCCAAAATCCCTCATAAGAAAATCCCAGCATGGAGATCTCCATCTCCTCTTCTGCTGTATCGATCCACACTCGATGATGAACGGGGTGAAAAGCGGAAATATCCGCAAAATCCAGGAACTCCTCTCCCCAAGAAAGCCCTTCCTTCTCTATCAAAACAGTGGTATCGGCTCCGTTGACCGCGGCAGAATAACGGCTCATAGCTTTGTCCCGCACTCGCCGCAGAATTTCATGCCCGGCTCATTTTCATGTCCGCAGCTGGGGCAAACCCCGGATCTTGCCATGGAAAAACCGCATTCTCCGCAGAATTTGACGCCCAGCGCCACTTCCGCGCCGCAATTGGGGCAGCGCTGTGTGCCCAAAGGCGCGCCGCAGCTGCTGCAGAACTTTCCATTTCCTGCCGGTTTTCCGCAGTTGGGGCAGATCGTGGTGCGGCTTTCGATCTTTCCTTGCCAAACCGTCGTCTTTTCCGCCGCTTTGTCTATATCCCGCTGCATCGCTTTGCTCTTTGCTTTCGCCACATAGCTGGCTTCTCGGGGAGCGCAGTTTGTGCAAAGCCCTTCGTCTTCATTCCAGCAGTCGGGGCACACCCACTTGTTGCAGGCGGGGCATTTTTGAAAATGCGGCCTCACTTCCGCCTGCGCCGCGTCAAAAGCGGCTTCCTGCTCCTGCCGCCACGCGGGAGACCGATCGGAATATCGATCCGCTACAAAACTGCTGCCTCGTTCCACAGCCCAGCCGAGATCATGGGCCTTCCCGCCCAAAAAGCCTCCCAGAGAAGAAGCCATACGCCCCAAACGATCTGATTTTTGGCGTTGCTGGTAGGTCTCAGACTCTACGAATGTGCTTTTGTACCCGTTTCCGCAGCAGTCACAGGTGAATTCAAATTGGAATCCTGCTTCCGTAGAGAGGTCATTGTAATTGCGTGTAAAAGAATGCAACATAGAGATCCCTCCTCTTTTTCTATCAAAATCAAAGCTGATTTTTCACCATTATAGCAAACCCTTTCTAACGTGTCCCTTACTTTAAAAGATCTCTTTTTGGGTAGATTTTCTTTCTTGAAAAAAGTGCCGGTAAAATTTCGGATCAAAGCGCTTTTTTGTAAAACTTACCCGAAAAGCCCCTCCCCGCCTGCTCCAAGCTTTCTTTTCCGAAAAATAAAAAAACGGGAACGCATGTCGTTCCCGCTTTTGCTCCTTTTTTACCACAGCGATCTTAATTTTTGGATGCTTTCTTTGTCTTCATACTGGAGGCAGTGAAAAACAGCGTCGTCCAAATAAGAAAGGGCGCTGTGCTCCCATTCATGCCATTTTTCGCTGTCTTTGATCCTTTC
>JAEEYS010000156.1 GCA_016288255.1 Bacillota bacterium | reverse complement strand
CTTTTTTGATGTAATCCGGCACCTTCAGCTCTTTGGGCGAGATCAGCACGAAGCTGTTGTTTTCATACATGGAAAGCGCTTTGATCAAGGAATGCACCGTTCTGCCGAATTTCAAATCTCCGCAGAGGCCCACCTTCAAGCCGGACAAACTTCCTTTTTTGGTGGAGATCGTCACCAGATCTGTCAACGTTTGAGTCGGGTGCTGATGTCCGCCGTCTCCCGCGTTGACCACCGGAATGGAAGAATACATGGAAGCGATCTTTGGCGCGCCTTCTTTAAAATGGCGCATGACAGCGATGTCCGCGTAATTGGACACTACCCGAATGGCGTCTGCCACGCTTTCTCCTTTGGCGGCAGAGCTGGTGTTGGCGTCGGAAAAACCGATCACCGCGCCGCCCAAGCGATGCATCGCCGATTCAAAACTCAACTTTGTCCTGGTAGACGGCTCATAAAACAGCGCCGCTAAAATTTTCCCTTCGCACACTTTTGCGTATTTCTGCGGATCTTGATACATTTCTTTGGCAAGCTGGATCACTTCATCCAACTCTTCTGTGGTAAAATCCATCGGGTCGATCAAATGCCTGCCTTTTAACATAACTTGTCCCCCTATTCGGTCAGATTTCTGAAAGGTCTTTTTCTTTTTCGTTCCGTTTTGATTTTTTCTCTTACACAAGAAAACCTTTCTGGCAAAGCAGAAAGGTTTAGATACACTACCAAAGGGGCACAGCTTCCCCTGAAATAAAGATATGGTTTTACCTTATCGCCTCGCCGGACGGAATTTAAAAGTAAAGACTATTTTATTTTTCCTTGCAGCAAACCTACCGTTATCTGCATTTTTATTTATTATAACATTCCCTTTCTTCCACTTCAATAAAATTGTATAAAAGTTCTTCTCTTTTCTTGTAAAATCTCAAGAAGAAAACAGTTCCTCCTCCAGCATGAGCAGGGTTTCTTTGCAGCTTCCTTCCAAAAACAGGTCAAACAAGTGCTCCTGCCCACTTCTTTCCCGATTGACATAGATCTTTTTCCCTTTGCAAAGATAAGGGATCTGGTTTGCCGGAGAGACAGTCAAGCTGGTTCCCATAACGAGTAATATCTCAGCGTTTTCCACCGCTCTCAAAGCCAAATTCCACTCTCTTTGGGGCAGCATTTCTCCAAACAGCACTACATTGGGCCGCAAGACACGGCTGCCGCAGTGGGGGCATTTTTCTTTTTTCAAAAACAGCTCCACATCCACCAAAGAACCGCAGGAATTGCATTTGAATTCTCCGTATGTCCCGTGGAGTTCATAAACTGTTTTGTTGCCGCTTTTGATATGGAACCCATCCACGTTTTGGGTCACGATAGCGTCCAAATATCCCGCGTCTTCCAGCCGTTTCAATACGCGGTACCCCTCATGGGGCGTGCAGGAACGCAGTGATTCCATCCGCGCTTTATAAAATTCATAGCACAAGTCATAGTTTTCTTCCAAGGTATCAATCGAAGCCATTACCGTCGGGTCGATATTATTCCATAGGCCCTGTTTTGAACGATAATCCGGTATGCCGCTTTCCGTAGACATACCTGCTCCCGAAAAAACGACCATCCCTCTTTTTTCCTTGATCCATTCTGCCATCTGTTTGATCTGATCTCGCTTCTCCATCCAAATACCTCCTTCATTTATTTCGATTTTTCCTTTACTTCTATCTCGTTTTCGCTTTTTATCCGCTTCTTTATGTTATCTTTTCTTTTATTATACCATACCTTTTAGCAGGTCGGGCAAAGGATCAAGAACCTTTTTTCTCCTTTCCCTCCTTGGTCCTCCAAACCGTGTCGGTACATAAGTCTTTTCCTTGACAACGCATGAAAAAAACAGTATACTGTATCGTATTATATCCGCATGTTTTTTATAGGCGCGGATCTTTTATGTGATTTTAAAATGAATGGAAGAATACTATGCTGAATTCATTTTCAAGAACAGAGCTGTTATTTGGTAAGGAAGCAATGGAGATCTTAAAAGCGTCCCGTGTTGCTGTTTTCGGTATTGGCGGAGTCGGCGGCTACGCGGTGGAAGCGCTGGTCCGTTCCGGTATCGGCGCAATAGACCTGATCGACGACGATAAGGTCTGTTTGACCAATATCAACCGTCAAATCTACGCTACAATGGACACGATAGGAAGCTATAAGGTAGATGTGGCAGCTGAAAGGATTGCTTCCATCAATCCGGATACTGTTGTAACGACTTACAAAACCTTTTATACGCCGGATACGGCAGGTCAATTTGACTTTGCGAAATATGACTATATCGTGGATGCCATTGATACGGTGACCGGCAAGATCGAGCTGGTTTTACAGGCAAATAAGGCAGGTACGCCCATCATCAGTTCCATGGGGGCGGGAAACAAGATGGATCCTACCGCTTTTGAAGTAGCGGACATCTATAAAACATCGGTCTGTCCTCTCGCCAAAGTCATGCGCCATGAACTAAAACGCAGAGGGATCAAAAAACTGAAAGTGGTCTATTCCAAAGAACAGCCGATCAGCCCTCCGGATGATATAGCAGTCAGCTGCCGCACCAACTGCATCTGCCCTCCCGGCACGGTGAGAAAGTGTACCCAGCGGCGGCAGATCCCGGGTAGCAACGCTTTCGTGCCTTCTGTGGCGGGACTGATCATTGCGGGAGAAGTAATAAAAGATCTGATCCACTATAAAAAATAGCCTCTCCCCCGTTGAGATCGTATACCGTGGAGGATACCTATGACTTTATCGTTTCTGCAATACACAAAGGAGCTTATCTATGAATAAAAATCTGGAACCGCATCAGCTGATCGAACGCAGCATTACAAAAAAATACAGAAAATCCCTTTGGAATCCTTTTATCGCCGCCATTAAGCGATATGAGCTGATCCTTCCGGGAGACCGAGTCGCTGTTTGTATTTCCGGCGGCAAAGATTCCATGCTGATGGCGCTTCTTTTTTCCATGTTAAAACGGATCAGCGAGATCCCTTTTGAAGCGGTCTTTCTGGTAATGGATCCGGGATATAACGCGGTAAACCGTGAAAAGCTTGAAAACAACGCGGCTCTTTTGCAGATCCCCGTCACCATATTCGAAACCAATATTTTTCGTGTCGCGAACCAAACAGAAAAATCCCCTTGCTATCTCTGCGCAAGGATGAGACGGGGCCACCTTTACAACAAAGCCAAGGAACTTGGTTG
>JAEEYS010000155.1 GCA_016288255.1 Bacillota bacterium | reverse complement strand
CGCGTGTTGTCAGGGGATACAGACGTTTTCTCCCGTTGATTCCAAAGTAACGCCGGAACCATGGGATATGCCTGGTTATTCGGATCAGGTGATCATGGCAGCCGGCACTTTTGTGCAGGGCGCTTCCATCGAGTTGACCTGTGACGCGCCGATCAGGCCTCCTTATATCGCTTATCTACAGGGCGGACTTACGTATTATCACGGAAAATATGCCTTAAAAGGAACGCTTCTTGCTATGCAGAAAAAAGGTTTACTATAAACTAAAGAATAAAAGTAAAAATTTTAAGATGATAAAAAACGGCTCTACCGGTATGATGATCGGTAGAGCCGTTTTATTTTTTCTATCATCGGAAAAAGATATTGATGGTTCCTATGACCGCACCGATCAAAGCTCCCAGATTGACGATCGCCTGCAGTTCCTGTTTCATGACTGATAAGACGAGATTTTCCAGCTCATTTACATCCATCGCTTCGATCTTCTGTGCGACAATGACAGCTATGTCGATTTGATCCAGAAGAGACGCTCCGTGCTTGGACACCACATTGTGGATCACGTCATGCAGCGCAGCCTGCAGCCGTTCTTGGTCGGATATTTTTTGGACCAGCGTGCTCACCGGTTTGTCTGCCAAGTCCCGCATGTAGTTTTTGGCAAATCCTTTGATGGTTTCCTCACCGTGTTTGTCGAGATACTCCCGTACTACACCTGCCAGTTGGCTGCAGATCGCGTTTTGCGCGTTCTCACCGATCAGCATGGCCAGCATGGGATGACTGCCTAAAAAAGAGTTGACTGCTTCCTGCCCGAACTGCGCGATGACAGAATCCAAGTCAACCTGCCCCGCTTTTTCCAAAATGCTTTCCGCTAAAGCGTCGCTTGCAGATTCGATCAGCTCATCGCTTGTGCTTTCTTCCGAAAACAATTCTTTGATCTTTGTATCGCTTTTACATATCTCGGCTGTAAAATCCGAAATGAACCGATCCAAGGGATCCTTGAGGTTTTCTAAGACCGCTTCTTTGGTGAGAAGTTGTTTGCTCACAGCTTCTCCAATGGCATGAGCCAGCCGTTTTTGGTTATTTGGAATGATGCCCGGCGTAAATGGCAGCTGCCATTTCCCGATGTATACAGCCTTGTGGGGATGAAACAGCATTTTGATTGCGATGTAATTGGTAAAGTATCCAATGACCGCACCCACAAGGATTGGAAGTATGATATGTGTCAAAGCCAAATCAGGTCGCCTCCTTTGTTGCGATAAGCGCTTTGGCATGTGTAATGTCTATTTTTTGTTTTTCAACTTTTTTACAGGCTTGTATTATATCAAAAACCGTCCGGAAATTCAACGGATTTTAGATGCCGTGTTTTTATAATCAGGGGACTGCTTGTTTTCTTAAAATTCTTCTCCCAAAAAGACTTTGATATGACTTAAAATCTTTTTGGGATTTTATGGTTTTGGAACAAACAAAGCTATTTGATGCATTTCACCGAGATATTGATAAAAATTAATGAATATGCATTCTTTCTTTATACAGTTTTATACATAGGATATACATATCCTGTATATTAAAAGAACCGCAAAAAACGGCTAAAACTCAAAAATAATAAAATTATTACAAAACACTCAAAATTTTTTAATATTTTATGAGAATGCATATTGTATAAAAGTTATTTCGATAGTATAATCTAGATAAAGAAGAAAAATGCATATTTTGGT
Source organism: Bacillota bacterium (assembly GCA_016288255.1). Lineage (GTDB taxonomy): Bacteria > Bacillota > Tb-RUG-66 > Tb-RUG-66 > Tb-RUG-66 > Tb-RUG-66. The sequence goes on along the minus strand of JAEEYS010000155.1, from coordinate 2,936 downwards.
TGCATCTTGTATAAAATTTGCATGATTTGCATAGGAAACGGAATAGAAGAAGAAGGGATCGGATTCATCTATGAAAAGAACATTTGGCCGAGAACTGGTATTAAGATTACTTTTTGAGATCGAAGTGGGAGAGCAGGACCCTCAAACATGTATGTCCTACTTTTTTGAAACCACGCCCGTGGAAAAAGATTTAAAAGAATTTATAACCACAAGGGTATCTGGTACTTTGGAACATTTGGAAAAGATCGATGAGATCATCAAAAAATACAGCAAAGACTGGGATATCGATCGGCTGGCTTATGTGGATAAAGCGATCTTGAGAATGTCCCTTTTTGAAATGAATTATGTGGATGAGGTGCCGGACGTGGTAACGATCAACGAAGCGGTGGAATTGGCTAAAAAGTACAGCGACATTTCTTCCGGCAAGTTTATTAACGGCGTTTTAGGCAAATATTATAATACGGAAAAAAATCAAGATAAGGATACGGTTTCTGAATGATATGACGAAACGATTATTTTTCGGTATCGATACCAGCAATTACACAACTTCTCTTGCGGGGGTAGGAGAAGAGGGAGAACTTGTTTTTCAGGAAAGAAAACTGCTTTCGGTACCTTTGGGGCAGCGGGGCCTAAGACAATCGGAAGCTTTTTATCAGCATATCATGGCACTTCCTCCCATGATTGAAAAACGGATGGAGGAAATAAAAGGAAATTATACTGTGGCGGGGATCGGCGTATCGGAAAAGCCGAGACCGAGAGAAGATTCTTATATGCCGGTTTTTAAGAGCGGGCTGATGATAGGACGCATCATGGCAGCCTCTCTTCAAGTTCCTTTGATTTTATCGACGCATCAGGAAGGCCATTTGATGGCGGCCTTATATCAATATAAGGAGCAGCTGCCGGATCCTTTTTTATTTGTTCATTTATCCGGCGGCACAACAGAGATCATTCGGGTGGATCAAAAAGCCCTCAATCATTTTCAGACAGAAATTATAGGAAAAACTTTAGATATCAGCGCGGGACAGGTCATTGATCGTATTGGGGTCCTCTTGCGCTTTTCGTTTCCGGCGGGAAAAGAGCTGGAATCTTTGGCAAAAAAAGGAGAGCATCCTTATCCTTTTAAAATTTCGGTAAAAGAAACGAACTTACACTTTTCCGGTTTGGAGACCCAAGCGGCAAGGGCTTTGGAAAATGGTGTTTTACCGGAAGAAGTGGCATTAGGCATTTTTGAAGGGATCAGAAAATCTTTGGCAAAAGCGATCATAAACGCCAAAGAAAAGGAAACGCTGGTCGTTTTTGCGGGTGGCGTTATGAGCAATTCCTTTTTAAGAGAGACTCTAAGAAAAGATTTGCGTGAAGAAGGGTTCTATTGTCATTTTGCGGAGCCTGCCTTAGCCGGAGACAACGCCGTAGGGATAGCGATGATTTGCAGAAATCAGTGTATGGGAGGTGTTTTATAATTGGAAATACCGATTTTTCGTGTGACGGAGATCACTGCTTATATCAAGAATATGTTTTTTCGTGATCCGCTTCTTTCTCATGTAAAAGTATCGGGAGAGATTTCCAATTATAAAAAACATTCTTCCGGACATATTTATTTTACGCTCAAAGATGAAATGAGCGTCATGAGATGCGTGATGTTCAAAAGCAGAGCAGCCGGACTGAAGACGAATTTAAAAGAAGGCATGCATGTGATCGTTACGGGCTCGATTTCCGTATATGAAGGCACGGGACAGTACCAGCTTTACGCGGAACAGGTGGAAGAAGAAGGCCTAGGCAATATCTATGAACGGTTTTTGCTTTTGAAAGACAAGCTGGAAAAGGAAGGATATTTTGATCCGGAAAAGAAAAAACCGATCCCGAAATATCCTAAAAAAATTGCCGTATTGACTTCCATGACCGGAGCGGTGCTGCACGATATCCAAAATGTGATCACAAGACGATATCCCTTTGTGGAGTTGGTGGTGATCCCCATTCCCGTACAGGGCTACAAAGCCTATGAAAAGATCGCGGAAGGGATCCGGAAGCTGAATGATCTAAAGGATATCGACGTAGCGATCTTGGCAAGAGGCGGCGGCAGTCTGGAAGAACTTTGGAATTTTAACGAAGAAGAAGTGGCAAAGGCGATCTTTACGTGTAACGTGCCTATTGTCAGCGCCATCGGACATCAAACCGATACTACGATCTGCGACTATGTGGCGGATCTGGCGGCGCCTACGCCTTCTGCGGCGGCAGAGTTGGTAGTGCCGGATATAGAGGAATTAAAACTGCATTTTCAAAGTTTGAAAAAAGAATTGGACCGCCGAATGATAGAGATCTTAAAAGGCAAAGAGCAAAAGCTGGTTGAACTGATCAATCATAGGGTCTTGGTAAAACCGGAAATGATGTTTTTATCCGAGGAGCAAAAAATAGACCTTTTGAGCGAAAAGCTCTTTGATGTGATAGAAAATACCGTTACTAAAAAAGAAATGGATTTTAAAGAATGGGATATTAAGCTGGATTCTTTAAATCCGTTGAAGTTATTGGAAAAAGGGTACTCGGTGGTTTTGGATAAGGACAATAAAGTGGTAAAAAGTATTTATCAAACTGCCAAGGATGAGATCATAAACATTCGCATGGCGGATGGTGCCATCAAAGGAAAAGTTGTGGAAAGGATCGGCGAATAAGATGAAAGAAATGACTTTTGAAGAAGCATTGAAAGAATTGGAAAAAATCGTAAAAGCCATCGATGAAGGAGAGGTTTCTTTGGAAGATTCTCTTTCGCTGTTTGAAGAAGGGGTGCAGCTGATAAAATATTTAAACACCTGTTTGGACAACGCAAAATTAAAAATCGTAGACTTAAAATCCGAGATCAACGAGGTCGTAGAAGAAAATGAATGATTACCTAAAAGAAAGAGCCAAAGCAGTTAACGAATATTTGGACAGATATGTATCGG
>JAEEYS010000154.1 GCA_016288255.1 Bacillota bacterium | reverse complement strand
CACATCATATCCGTTTAATTTTTTAAACCGGGCGATACTGTCCGCCAATACGATCTCATAGGTGTTGCCGATATGGGGTTTGCCTGATGTATAGGCGATCGCTGTTGTAATATAATACTTTCCTTTATCCAATGTTTTTCCTCCTCTGTCTTCTGCGCTTTTCTTGCTTCTTGTTTTTTGATCAAACAATAAAAAATCTCTTTGCTGACGCAAAGAGACGATGATTCGCGGTACCACTCTTTTTCTTATAAGCTTCACAGCTTATAACTCAAAAAGTCCATAAGACTTTTCCCGTAACGAGGGATCACGTTTTTCCTTTAGACAATATCCTCGGGAAAACAGCTCCAAGGCCATGTTCTATAAGTTCCTTTTACTTCCTTTCCACCGTCGGAAGCTCTCTTGAAAAATTTCCTTATATACTCTTCTTATCATTGCTTTTCTTCTGTCTTTCAGTCTAAGTCAGTATACCCAAATTTTTCATTCTTGTCAATAGGTTGCCAAAAAAGAAGAAGATCATACCTCTTTTTCATTTCCTTCCATCCGTATCGCAATGGAATAAACTTCTTTTTTCTTGAGGTCCCTTTCTTCCGCCACTTTTTTTACCGCTTCTTTTTTGCTGAACCCTTCCGTGAGATAAAGGCGGATATGCTCTTCCACGGAATCCGGATAATCCGCTTTTTCTTCTTTGTTTCGTTTTTCTTCTTCTTTGGAGATCCCTTCCACCAAAAGAACGAATTCTCCTTTGATCTCTCTTTCTTGTAATCTTTCCGCCAATTCCAAAAGGGTCCCCCGTAAAAATTCCTCAAACTTTTTGGTAAGCTCCCTGCCGATCACCGCCTGCCGGTCTCCCATGACCTCCGCCAGCTCTTTTAAGGTTTTGCCCACCCGATGAGGCGCTTCATAAAAGATCACTGTGCCCCGCAGAGTCTTTGTATACTCTAACAGCTCTTTTCTTTCTTTTCCCTTGGTCGGCAAAAATCCCACAAAGGTAAACAAGGAGGCCGAAAGACCGGAAGCGATCAACGCTTCCGTAAAAGCAGAAGCGCCGGGAATGGGCACTACCCGGATATCCTGCAAGATCGCCGCTTTGACCAGTTCTTCTCCCGGGTCGGAAATGGCAGGGGTGCCGGCATCCGATACCAGCGCCATCTTTTTCCCCATTAGGAGCTCTTCTACGATTTTTCCCGCCGTCTCTTTTTCATTGAATTTATGATAACTCTTTAGGGGCTTTTTGATGGCATAGTGATTTAATAGCTTAACGGTGTTTCGGGTATCTTCCGCCAGGATCACATCCACTTCCCGCAGCACTTTCAAAGCTCTTAACGTGATGTCTTTTAAATTTCCGATGGGTGTCGCTACCAAATATAAGATTCCTTTTTCCAATGGCTTCTCCTTCGTTTTTTGTCAGGCAAACAGTTCCTATCCTTTTTCTTCATCATGAATCTACTTGAAAAAGAAAAATCCTTCCGCTATGCGTACAAACAAATCTCCTTCTTTTAAAGCATAAGCTTTCCCTTTTATCCACACTGCAGTCTCATTTGCCGCTATAAAACCGTTTTCCCGTCTTTTAATAAATAATTCACAAAAAGAAAGGGTTCTTCTCCTGTTTTTGGAGATAAAGTATGGTTTAACGCATTGACCAACTTTCTTGCTCTCACAATATCCTCTTTTTCTTTCAGTATTTTTGTTTCTTCCGTCAATCTGGTATCTCTGATCTCCACAGATAAAATCTCTTCCGCATCCGGCAGAGAGGTCACGGGGATCCCTTCCCTAAAATAGCGACCCACTCCTGCTCCTATCAAGCAGCAGACAAAAAGAAGCAAAACGAATATTATTTTTTTCCCTTTCTTCATCATGAACACTTCTTCTTTAAGTTTCTTCATAGATCCGCCGTATTTCGGCGCTTACCTTTCCCGCTTCCTCATACAGATAAAGCGGCGGCAAGATTTTGCAGTCCGGTCTTCCGTCTTTTCTGGCCTCCAAAAGCACCAGATGAGAGTTGACCCCCGGTTTGGAATAGACAAAGCGGATCGTCTTCGGCTCCAAGCGGTTGTCTCTTAAAGCGGACAGGATCTCTCCGATCCGATCCGTGCGGTGCACCAGATAAAACCGTCCTTTGTCCTTCAGCACATACTGCGCGCCCCGGACCAGTTCTTTTAATGTCAGACAGATCTCATGCTTGGCAATGGCATAATGGTCTTTTTCGTTTTGCTCTCCGTGTCCCACGGGCCGATAAGGCGGATTACAGATCACCGCATCAAAAGACTGGGCGGAAAACAGCGTCTTATATTCCCGCATATCGCCTTCCATGACTTGAATTTTCTCCGTAAGTCCGTTGAGCTTTACATTCCGTTTGGCTCTGTCCACAAGCACCTTTTGTATCTCCAGGGCAAGGATCTCTTTGGGCTCATAGCGGGAATAGGTCAAAAGAGAGATCACACCGTTGCCTGTCCCCACTTCCAGCACCCGATCATGATGCTTGACTGCCGCAAAATGCGCTAGGACCACAGCGTCTGTCGAAAAAGAAAACTGCTCTTTGCTTTGTATGATCCGAAGCCCTTTCCGCTGCAGATCATCGATCCTCTCTCCCGGAAGCAAAAATGCTTTTGCCTCTTTTGTCATCGTTTCTTTTTCCATGCTGTTCCTCCCGTTTTTCTCGGATATATCTTTCCGGCACTTTCTTTTCTTCTGTTATTTTATCAAAAAACCGGCAAAGAAAAAAGAGTTCTTTCCTTTCTGTTTTTTCTGTTTTTTCTGTTTTTTCTGTTTTCTCTTTCTCTCTTCGTCCCTCAAAAAGAAAAGATATACCGAAGTATATCTTTATGCTTTCTCTCTTTCTTTGTCTTTTGATTCAGGCCCTTTTCGATGACTTTCTTTTCTGCGGCCGTCCTCTCTTTTATGGCCTTCCTCTTTTTTCTGACCGCCTTCTTTTTTCTGACCGCCTTCTTTTTTCTTGCTGTCTTCTCTCCTCTCACCGTCTTCTTTCTTTTGGCCTTCTCCTTTTTTCCGGTTTCCTCTGTGTCTGTTTTTGCTCCTATGATGCTTTTTCTTGGGTTCTGCCGCGTTTTCGGCTTCTGTCATTTGTACGATTTCTTCCAAAGATTTCTCTTCCAGCATCGCTTCTTCCAAAACAGCTTCTTCCAATACGGCCTCTTCCGCTTCCGCTTCTTCCGTTACGGAATCAATGATCTTCACGTCATAAAGCGGAAAATATTCTCTGAGTCCCGAACCGGCGATCTCTACCAAAAGACGTTTTTTCAAAGGATCGACTTCTCTGACCTTTCCTTCTCCTTTTTCTGTCACTACCAAAGACCCCTCTAATGGCATGCCTTTTCGTTCCATATCATAGGTCTTGCTTTCATAGTTCAAGCAGCACATGAGTCTGCCGCAAATACCGGAAATTTTGACCGGATTCAAAGCCAAATTCTGTATTTTGGCAGAACGAATGGATACCGGTTCAAAATCGCCCAAAAAACTGTTGCAGCAAAGCGCTCTGCCGCAAGGCCCGATACCGCCCACGACTTTTGCTTCGTCTCGGATCCCGATCTGCCGCAATTCGATCCGGGTCTTAAAAATAGCCGCCAGATCTTTGACCAGATCCCGAAAATCCACCCGGCCGTCCGCCGTAAAATAAAAGATGACTTTACTGCCGTCAAAGGTATATTCTACATCCACCAGTTTCATTTCCAGCTGGTGCTCCGCGATTTTTTCCAAACAGGTCTGAAACGCTTCTTCTTCCTTCTGTTTGTTTTTTTCATAATTTTCCAGGTCTGTCCGCGTCGCTTTTCGGATCACGTCTTTTAAGGGAGATACCAATTCTTCTTCCGGTATCTCTTTTTCACAGACTACCACTTCACCCAATTCTATGCCTCTCGCTGTTTCTACGACTGCTCTGTCATACAGATCCAGCTTTACCCCGTTGGGATTGAAGTAATAAATTTTTCCTACTTTTTTAAAGCGAATTCCTACTACTGTAGCCATGTTTTCCTCCTATTTTATATCAAAAAGCAGGTTGGACACGATCATTTTTTGATTCACATTGCTTTTGATCATGCTTTGATACTGTTCCAACTTCGCTATATTTTCCATCAACGTTTTGCTGTCCTTTCTCTCCGACAGCTTTCTGATATAGTCTATATCATCTATCTGCGTCAACTGATTTTCGTCCCTAGTATTTTTATATATTAAAATATCTCTGATGTAAAGAGCAAAAAACTGCAAAAAAGCCGTTAAGTCCTCCTTTTTTTCCAAAAGAGGCAACGCTTCGGTCATTTTTCTCTTTTTCTCCCCCAACAGAAGGCCGACCAGCTTTTTATCCTCTTCTCTTCTGATGAAAAAAGAGCTGTCCTCTAACGATCTCATGGCTGTTTTTAAACTGCCGTTGCTCAGCCGCGCCAAAAGAGCCGCTTCCCTTTCTTCCGCTCCCGCTTTGATCAATCGTTTTTTGATCTCCTCTTCTTTGACCCAGGAAAACCGCAGGATCTGACAGCGGGACACGATGGTATTTAAGAGATTGTCCGTTTCCGACAGCAAAATAAAAACACCGTAGGCTGGCGGATCCTCCAAAATTTTCAAAATACTGTTGGCCGCTTCTGTCGTCATGCTGTCTGCCCGCTTGATGATAAAGATTT
>JAEEYS010000153.1 GCA_016288255.1 Bacillota bacterium | reverse complement strand
GATCATCAAAAAGATCTTGACACTTTTTTTCATCTGTTTGATTTCTCCGAAATTTATTTTACTTTTTAGAACAAAAGCAAATTTTTCATATTATGACGTTTTTTTGTCTGCCATAAAAACCAAAATAAAAGGACGCAGAAAAGTGCCGATCCCGCCGAGAGCAAACAGTATCCCTGCCCCAATAGAAATCATTGACGTTTTCTTCGTTGCTCCCGTAACATATTCCGGTTTTTGGGGATCATACAATACCGTAACGGTATCCCCTTTCTCATAACTGCCGCTTGCGAACTGCAAGATCTCGTTATATTCTTTCCCATCGACCGTATAGTCGACATATACTGTCTCATTGACCGTTTCTTCCCCATCAGCGTCTATACTAGTTTCCACCTGCACTTCTGTAACAACAGCGGAAACTTCGCTGAAAGAATTGATATCGGAAAGATTCTTTGCTCCCATTGCAATAAAAAGAACGCCGCCAACAAGCAAAATGGCAGATGAGAAAATTTTTACCACTTGATTTTTCATCGCTGTCTCCTCCTGTCTTTCGCGGCAAGATATGAGTCTACCTCACCGCCTGTTTTTTATTCCATGGGTGTCCCAACCTCGATCAGATTGCCGTCAGGATCATAAAAACGAACCACCCTTTGACCCCAACTATGAGTCATCAGCCTATTAACGTATTGCACAGAGGGATACAGCCGTTCCAGTTTCCGCACAAATCCTTCTATATCACTTTCTTCAAAATACAGTTCGCAGGAATTGTTTTTCGGAATGACCTCTTTTCCGATAAACCCTTCCCAGATCTTTTCATCCTGGAGTACAAGCCCTTCCGTTAAAATCATGTTCCCATCGTTGTCCAATATCATTCCCAGCCCAAACACATCGCTATAAAACTTTTTTGCTTTTTCGATATCTTTTACAACGATCAATATGTTTTTTAATTTCATCTATTTTTTCTCCCATACTCTACTTCGCTTACAGTATGCAGTGTCTTCCGGTTTTGATTTTTCTTCACACATTTTTCATGGTGTTCTCTATGAACCGGTCGTTTCATCCTGCACGATGAGCCCTTCGTTTTGATTATAAGAAATGATCAAGCGGTATTCTTTTCCGTCGCCATCTTTTAATATAACGACATTGGGATCCGGTTCCAAAAGCCGCACTCTCAAAAAATATTCTCCATCCCCCATATCCACGATCTCCGCTGTGCTGATCTTTTCATTTTCCACACTGACTGTCCAGGAAGAATCCACAGGATATTTTTCCTGATCCAGAGAGAACCCTGTGATCTGATCCATGGATGATTTCGGTGAAATAAAACTTATCACAATAAAAATGATCACTGCGGCAATGCTGATGACCGCGGCAAGCCATTTTGTTTTTTTGCTGTCAAAAATCCCGCAGATAAAAAGCGGCACCTGCGCAAAACAAAAGATCATGGAGACCAAATGATTGGGAAAATGCTGCAGCATATCTTTGAAATATCCTATGCCGAGATAGAGCAAAAGGACCGTCATCACAGAAAGGATCACAGCGGATAACGCGTTGTCCTTTTTGATATACCAGCCGATATAGGCTCCCGGTAAAGTCAGCAGTGTCAGGAAAAACCAATATTTATAATACCGGAACAACCCGAATCCCTGCCAGCTGAAAGGGACCTGAATCAAATAAACAAGCGGCTGTGAGATCAGAAAAAATACAAAAGTCTTTAAAGCGGCTTCTTTCGGCGACTCGCAGTTCGTGATGATAATGATCGCGAACAATATCCAAGCTTCCAAACTGACCGCTATTTCGTGGAATGAATTCCCGCTGGGCACGAGCATTGCCATAAGCGCTGTAAATACACCGGCAATGATCGCAAAAAGAATCACTCTTTTCCATGTCATTTTGATTCCATAAAATAATTTTTTTATTCCCTTTTCCATGTTTTGCTCCTTATTCCTTCCCTATTCTATCTAATCGCCTTACACTTTTTCTATTCCTATCTTCCGGTTTGGAAGTTCTGACTACCAAAGCTCTGATGCGGAAGGAAATCCATAAGCGCTTTTCGCATTTTTTACAGCTCTTGCAATGGCTTCACTGACCACTTCCGCCGCCATCGTCCCCACAAGGTCCTGATCCGCCTTAACATGGCCCAAAGAAACAGCGTAAATACTGTCCCCGTCGGCAGAGGTATGCACAGGATGGATCGATCTTGCGTATCCGTCCTGGGCCATTGAAGCGATCTTGCACAATTGGGTCTTGGAAAATTCCGCATTGGTAAGGACCACGCCGATCGTCGTATTCCCCACAAATTTGTTGTCCACCACTTTGATCGTGGATTTCATCAATTCCGCCGTACTGCGAAATGCCGATTTGTCTTCCGTTAAAAGCCCAGCGATCTGTTCTCCGGTCTTCCAGTCAAAGATATCTCCCAAGGCGTTGAGCGCTACGACCGCGCCGATTTTTAGTTCGCCGATCTGAACAGCATAGCTCCCCATCCCTGTTTTCATACAGGTTTCCATTCCCGCGATTTTTCCTACGGTAGCGCCGCATCCCGCGCCATAATTCCCATCTCGGTAATTCGGCGCTTCCAAAGCGTTTTTTGCCGCCTCATATCCCATCAAAGCATCGGGTCTTATAAACGGATCTCCCACAGTTAGATCAAAAAGGTCCGACTGCACTACCAACGGAACTTTTGTTACGCCCACATCATATCCTATACCCTTCTCTTCAAGGTACTCCATCACACCGTTTGCCGCGTCCAGTCCAAAGGCGCTTCCGCCCGCAAGAACAATGGCGTGGATCTCCTGCGCCGCCATCAAGGGATTTAATAGCTGACTTTCCCTGGAAGCGGGCCCGCCTCCTCTTATATCCAATCCGGCACGCATACCATTCTCACACAAAAATACTGTACACCCCGTCCCCGCAGCTTTATTTTCCGACTGCCCGATCCTGATAGGCTGTATGTCACCAACGGATATCTCTCTCATCGTTGTCTCCTCTCAATATGTAAACTTTAATGTATGATTTAAGAATCTTACTTTGCCTCTTTTTCCTATTTTCTCAATTCGGCGGCGCTGTCCTATCCTTCCGAATACCATGATTCCTGCACTTCTTCTATCTCCAGCTTACCAACTCTTACCGCGATCTGATAATCATCCTCATACACGACCTCACCGGGATCGTTTGTAAAAACAAGGTAAAACGGATGGCCGTATTTTTCCATAAGCCACATGGCCGGTTTGATCTTTTCCAGCATTTCCTCTGTGTTCGCTGTTTTGAACCAGCAAACGACCGGCTCCTGATTTCTGCATTGAGGCGGCCACGGAAGTCTCTTTGCAAACCACGAATCGATTTCCCGAAACAGCACAGCGTCTTCTTCACGCATTGCGCCGTTTTGAAGAAGCTGCCAGCATACACTAAAGATCCCCTTAGCGTACATCGTGTTTTTTGCAAATTCCTTTCCTTGTATCCTAACATACTTGAAGTGCAGATCTATCATATTGTTGTCCTCCTTGGGTCAATGTTTTCTGCTTTGTTTTTCCACATCAAAGGGCGCCTTAATGCCCGTTTCAAAACCTATTTTACCGCTCTGGTAGCGATATAACAGGGAATATTCATTTCAGACAGCCGTCCTTCTCCATTCGTATCCTCGTATAGATTCGTTAATCGAAACCCTGCCCGCAACTGACCGCCAATCTGTTCTTCCAATGTATGAGAAAACTGTATGCCGCCATCCTCCTGCTCTAACTGCTTCATGTGCTCCGGATTTTTTAACGGATTGAACGGCAGCGTATTCACTACTTCTGTTTCCTCCTCCCCGGAAAACAGATAATTGATCCCGTTATCCATTCCCGCAAGCAGTATCCCTCCCGGTTTCAATATACGGTAGCACTCTCTCCAAATCGGTTCTACCGCTTCCACATAGCAGTTTGAAACAGGATGAAAGATCAAATCAAAAGTTTCTTCTTCAAAAGGCAGAGGTTTTGTCATATCCGCTCTGATCATGTCGATCTTATATTGTTCTCTTTCGGCAACGATCTTTTCGCTTTTGATCTGTTCTTCCGAATAATCTAAAACCGTGCATATAGCGCCGCAAGCAGAAAAAATCGGCATTTGCTGTCCGCCTCCGCTGGCCAATCCCAATAATTTTTTCCCCTTTAGGTCTCCGAACCATTCGTGCGGGACATTTTTGGTCGGCGTCAATTTGACTTCCCAAATGCCGTTTTTTGCCGATATATAGGTGGTATGATCAATGGGTTTTCCCCATTCCCATCCTTCTTTGACCCATCTGTCGATCGTTTTTGAATTCATGTTTTGATATTCCATTTCAGGCCCCCAAAATCGCTCTCTTTTCTTCTTAAAACAGTTCTCCAGCGTCCTGTTCTGCCTCATCTATCCATCTTTTTTTGCTCCGATCACTTCGCCCATTATCACTGGGATCTCCCGGTTTCGATCGAGATTCTTCAAAATATCCGGCCGAAGTATAGCCTTTTTAGCAGAAAGAAGAATAATCACCGTAGACCCTCCGTACGCAAAATGGCCCTTTTCCTGCCCTCTTGTCACCCTGCCGGAAGAGAGATGATCATTGACGATTCTTCCTACCAGCATAGCTCCGACTTCCATCTGGACCGCCTTGCCGAAATGATCTGTATCGATCACTGTATATTCTCTGGTATTCTCAACATATACGGGATACTCTTCCAGAGCCACAGGCCGTACAGTATGATAGACGCCGGGTATCTTTCTGTTCTCGCCTTGTTTTCCCGAATCAAAATAAACATATCTATGATAATGTTCCACGCATAATCTAAACACCAAGGCATATCCGCCCTCAAACTCATCGGCCAGATCCTTGTCTTGAAGCAGTCTGCTTATCTTGAACTTGCTTTGCTTTACGCTGAGCACAGTCCCTTCCTTTATTTGATATACGCTAAGTAGCCCATCGCACGGAGCGATCAGATCCTTCGGATCCTCGCTTATGGGTCTTCGTTCTTTCTTGATCTTTCTGCAGAAAAAATCATTGAAGCATTTGATATCATCTAGCAGATAATCACCAAGCACGATATGATTCTTTTTTGCAAAAGGACCGATCAGACCCTTTGAGATCCCACTGTCCAAGAATGTGCCGAACAGTTCGGAAATCGGTCTACTGATAAGCGGTCTTAGAAGAAGTCTGCCGAATCCCGTTTTATACAAAAAATGCAAACTGCTCATTTTATTCTCCTATCATCACTGCAGCTATTTCATAAAGTGCTGCAAAGATTTTATCCCACATAACTGCTGAAAGAAACGATACACGCAATGAATTCAACCAGTCCTACTGCCATGATAATGATCAGTCCTATCTTTCCCGGTTTTTTTACTTTAACATTCAGAACGAACGCTATCGCCACAAGCAGCATCACCAGAAAATAGATGTATGTAAGATCCCATCTGCTGTAAAAATGAAAGATCATGACAAGCGGAAATATCAAGGCGGAAGCGGTAACGGGAAGTCCGACATAATAGGTGTTTCCCGTCTTTTTGGTCTCCTCGCCGCGAATGTCACTGGTAGCGTTAAAATACGCCAGTCTTATCAATGCCGCCAGTACATAAAAAAGCGCTATCACCAACAAGATGACAAGTATGGTAAAGGATCCTTCATAATCCTTCTTTTTCACGATCTCGGTAAATATCCCGCTGATCCTAAGCTGCGCAAGTCCTATGGAAACCGGAAGAACGCCAAAACAGATCAAGTCCGCCAGCGAATCGATTTGAATACCGAAATTCTTTTCCAGTTCCGTTCTGTCCTTTTTGGCTCTTGCGACTCTTCCGTCAAAAGTATCAAGTATCCCCGATATCAAAAGGAAAAATATCCCTATCTCCGGATGTCCCGCGCCTGTTACTGTGATGATGATGCCAAGCACGCCTGAAACAAGCGACAAGTAAGTCAATATAACTGTATAGTCGTATACGCCTATCATTTTTTCTTCCTCCCAATAAAATACCCGATCAATGTGATCAGTCCGCTGATTGAAACACATATATAAAATGTTATCCCTCGACTGATAAGTTCAACGCTATAGGCCATCTGCTCACCCATCATTCTGTTAAAACCATCAATCATAAGATAATCCGATATTCCCATTCCGCCGGGAATCGGAATAAAATTATACCCTATGGTCACAAGGCATTGCTTAGAAAAAATTTTAGCCATCTTTACGGCTGTCCCGCCAATCGAACGGTATATCAGCATAGGAACCATGATCCGGCAGGTCCTTTGGATAAAGTTCCAGATAAAAGCGCTGAACAATATCCTCTTTCTGCCCGATATTAAATCAGAACAGATTTTATAGTCCTCCTTGATCTTTTCCAGTTTCGATAGCTTATGCTCCTTTTCCCTTATTATTCTTTTATCATATAAAAACGCGATCGTTTTTGAAAGGGGACGAAAGATCAACTCTTCTTTTTTTAATAAAACAAAGAAAATAAGTGCCAATATTGACAGTGTCAAAAATCCGAAAACGATGAGCCCCTTTGAAAGACCGCCAAACTCCAAAAACGCAGTCGGACTGATCACGACTGAAATCACTCCCAAAACAATGATAGACACCGTATACATCATCAGGTTCAGGATCAGGGTCGCCGTTGTCATCCCGGCCGGCACACCGTCTCTGAGCATAAAAAATGCGCTGGCAGGCTGTCCGCCGGTTGCCGAAGGCGTAATGGCAGAGAAATAAACATCCGATGTGCTGTATAATAGTCCTTTCTTAAGGCTTTGAGGATACCCCGCGTTTTTTAGGATAGAACAAATTGCCACACTTTCAAACCATACATACAGCGCGGCCGCTATCCCGCCCAAGAAGAAGAACAGTTTGTTCGAAGAACCGATAATACTGATCAGTTCAGATATGGAAACCGCTTTACTCTGCTTTAGAATAAACCCGACAGTGAGTACAGCCAATAAGAAAGAAATAATTGCCCATATTAAATTTTTAGGGATCACTTTCCTTTTCTTCATGTTCTCTTTTTGTTCCATTTTGTCATATTCCTTGTTTTTCTATCTTTCCATTGCAAAACGCCCGACCTCTGCCAAATGATCTGTTTTATCCTCGATCCATGTCCCGCAGTCTTTCGGTAATGGTTCCCAAACGGACTGATCTATCTTTTTTCGGCAACACAACAGCATAGAAAAAGAAATTTTCGTACGCTATTTTTTTCATACGCGTTCTCCTATTATTATACATTATTATACGCTATATTGCTTAGGATTGTCTTCAATTAGTTGATATTTTCGAAGCCATAAAGTAACAAAATTCCATTTTTCTTTTCTCTTTATCAAAAATCATCCCTCTTCAAGCCAAAACACGCTATGCGGAAACCGTTCAGCTCTTCCTAAGTCATTTATCAGAATGACAGCGGTCATTTTTTTACCGCCAGACAATATCCCACCCCTTCCGGCGCTCTCATACGATGGAGCGGAACCTTTTCATTGTATTCCCTGAAAAGTGACTCGGTCGCCTCTATCGCGTCCATATGTTCACAGATCAAAAAGCCGAAAGACGCGAGCATGGATTCCATTTCACTGTAAAGATACTCGGCTTTCATCTGTTCACCGGCGGCAGCGGCAAGCTCACGATTCCTTGCGTTTTCAGCCCCCGATGTATCTGCAAGCGGATAATCAAAACAGATCAATGAACCTTTGCTCCACAGAGTCTCAATATTTTTGAGCAGCGCTTGATATTCTTCTTTCGATAAATAATAGCTGATACCGAGCAAACTGCCGAAACTCTGTTTTTGAGGATCGAAGCCTGCTCCTGTAAGTTTCTCTTTCCACGGATCTTGTGACAGATCACAGCCTATATATGCGGTATGACAGACAGGCTTCATTTTTCTTGAGTCGATCCGTTTTATTTTGTCAGCGATCATCTCCTGCTTGTCCATCTCATATACAGTCAATTCTGAATGCGGGGCTCGTAAAGAGAAGGTATCATAACCTGAAGCAAACAGCACAATTTGTCTGCAGCCGCTTTCGATCGCATTTTGCATTGCGTTTTCACAGAATGAACTTCTGGCAAGCAGTGACGGCGCAAGCTGATGATCAACGACAAACCGCAGCGCGTCTTCTTTTGCGCCTTGAAATCCCGGTGAAAAATAGTCTATCCCGTCAGCCATGTTTTTTGAGATAGCGGCATATTCTTCTTCCGTCAGTATTTTCTCCGCAAACTCGTCTTGAAAGACCCATATGCCATTGTTTCGGTAATGGTGCGCCCTTGCAAAAGCGGCTACAAGTGCAGTCATGTTTTTCATTCAAAAATCCTCCCTTTTTAATGGTGTTTCATACTTAATACACCAATCCGGGGAGGATTTCAAGGCTTGAAAAATGATTGATTTTGTGATAATACATCATTTTCGGAGGAAAAAAACTCCGTTTTTTATAACATTTTTATTATAGTGGCTCAAATTCTGCCTTTATCCATTTGAGACAGGATCCGCCACCCTGTCGTGAACTGTGGTTTATCGCCGTTCTCTCAAAAACCGCGGACCTTCTTCCCCCATTACGCTGGAGGCGATGAATCCGCATTTTTCAAGAACACGTTGGGAAGCGCTGTTGTCCGGTTCCGTTTCCGCCTCCACACGGGTCACACCGGGCTGTTCCAAGGCCCATGTCACGACTGCGTTGACCGCTTCAGCGGCGTAGCCGCGTCCCCGGTTTTCTTCCGTGATGCCATAGCCGATCTCAACTGACCCGTCCGGATGAAGTCCCTTAAAACTCAGATCGCCCACATGTGTGCCGTCTTTTTGTTCAATCATCCAGATCGCATGCCATTCCCAGCTTTCGGGATGATCAAGACATCCCGAGAGCATTTCTCGATACGCCGTTATAAGAATAGCATCGGTCTGTTTTTCAATAAAGCGCACCATCTCATCCTGTGATGCTGTATAGATCGTCAAACGTTCCGTTTCTATCTTCATTAGACTTTCCTCACAAAGTATGTATTTCGAAATCTAGGCAGGGGAAACTTTTCCCCTGCCTAGATCCCTTTTTGTATCCGCTTAGAACAATTGGCCCGGCAGTTTCAACTTCTGCTTCGCCGGAAATCCTTTGTCGAATTCCTCTACGTCTGCATCGTCCACATAATACCCCTGCGGTGTCTGATAAACGCCTGTGATACCGTCAAGGTATCCCGGGATCAGCTCTTTACAGAGGAAAAATGATGAATCCGCATCCTCCGGTAAATCGTGATATCGGATCCCGAACTCACTGGCATAGTCAAACCCGCTTTTGCCGTAGAAACCGATGTTTCCTTCAAACAAAACCGCGCCAAAGCCCAACTTAGAAGCTTTTTCCAGAGAATAATCCAACAGCTTTTTCCCGTAGCCTTTGCGTTTCAGCTCCGGTGTGATGCAAATTGGTCCCATTGTAAGAACAGGGACCTTTCTGCCGTCATCTGCTTCGATAACAGTCCGCATGAACATGTTCTGTCCAATCAGTCTGCCGTTTTGTTCCATAACAAAATCCAGTTCCTTCACAAAGGCCGGATCGTTCCGGAGCACATAGATCACGTAATGTTCACTGCAGCCCGGACGATAAACATTCCAGAATGATTCTCTGATAAGATTTTCGACTTCTCTGTGATCTTCTTTTTTCTCTAAACGAATGGTATAGTCATTTTTATTCATTGTTTTCCCTCCTGAAAATTGTTGACTTCAATTGCCTTGTGGCGGGAGGTTTGTTCGATTGTCCGCAAACCTCCCGGTCAGCCTACAATCTCCGGTGTGTTGTACTTTTTCAAACAGTACTCTCCTTTAAAATAATTTTTTATCATCAAGCCAAAC
Source organism: Bacillota bacterium (assembly GCA_016288255.1). Lineage (GTDB taxonomy): Bacteria > Bacillota > Tb-RUG-66 > Tb-RUG-66 > Tb-RUG-66 > Tb-RUG-66. The sequence goes on along the minus strand of JAEEYS010000153.1, from coordinate 10,132 downwards.
GGCTCAATTTCCCATTATTTTTAAAACCTGTGCTTTTGGATATTGCCCCATTTTCTGTTCTCACACCAATAAACCGTTTTTTCTTCCACATCTAAAACCATGGATACAACAGTCGGACATTCTTCCTGTGAAACAGCTTGTAAAATCTCAAAACAGTCCTTCACGTCAAAATCGTCCAAAGCATTTTGCAGCATTTCTTCCGCTTTATGGTATCTGTCCCATCCCATCCACGGATGCTGTTCTGTATCCTGTTTATAAGGAGAAAAATTCGTCAGGATCTTATATGCCGGCTTTTCATAATAGAGACACCCCTGTCCCGGAATGATGTGGAGCACATTGCCATCACAGTCTGATAACGCGGACATGAATGTGACCCCCGGTATACTGTAAACGGGAGCAGTATCTGCGATCTTTCTGATCTCCTGTAAAGTTTTTCTTTGCATCAATAGATCTATATCCAGCATGATAACGTTTTCGCCGTTTTCCGCGGGATCGCTTCGTTTATCAAAAGGCCAGCAGGTAGGCATTCCCACAAAATCACCTCTTGTGTTCGCGCCGAACAACGGCAGCCATCCCTCTTTTGCGTCATTGATCTCAATAAAAACGCCTTCCTTCGCCACTTTAATCCTATGCTCCATGTCCAGAATATCGAGATTCCACCCGACAATGGTTTTTTGCTTGTTGACTACAATGCTCGTGCACATTTTTGTTCTCCTTAAAACTTCGTTTTATTGTCCTGCCCCAACCCATATATCCATACTGCCGCCTTTACACAGCGTAAAGAATAAGGTAGCTTATCCGTTTTGATCATTTTGGATCAAGGCAAGTCCCATGATTTTTTCCATTTTTTCCTCAAACTTCTCAGCGGGGATAAGGGCGATCCCTTCCTGATCATCGCTGAGCACGATCAACCTTTGGCCTCCGTCTAGACCGAATATGTCACGGACCGCTTTGGGAATAACAAGTTGCCCTCGTTCGTTGATAATGACCGATCCCCAAATATTTTTTCCCGGCGGCGCCGGCGGGATCCTGTTTTTCCCGTCTACTGTTTCCGTCTTTATCAGGCTGTCGATCGTGATTCCATACACGTTCGCAAGCCTTTGGCACTTCTCAATATCAGGAACAGTAGCACCGGTTTCCCATTTCGCGTAAGCCTGACGGGAGATCTCTATTTTCTCGGCGATCTCTTCCTGCGAAAAACCGTGTATGTTGCGTAGCATCCTTAAATTTTCTTTCAGCATAATGCCACCACCTTATAAATCTATCGTTTCAAAACGCTTACACGCCACTTTGTATGAAAATACAGTCATCAGAAAATAAGTGATGATCCCCGTGCTCAGCGTGATCAGTTGCAGAACAATGTGTTCCGATCCAAACGCATTCAACAGTTCAAACCCGGGAAAATGATGGAGCGCTTCGGCAACAGCAATCGTAGCAAAAGCGGCGATGATATAGACGACGAACGGGCGTGCGAATTTATAAGCTGTTTTGAAAAATCCCGCGACAAAGATCCAATTGAACAGTCCAAAAATGAAAAATGCCATCCCTAAAGCAAAGAAATTCGCGTTCATCAGCGCATTGGCCCTATACACGGGAGAATCCGCCAGAGCCGTCATCCTGATGATCGTGATTATGATCATCAAAATCAGAGCAGCGGCTTCAATAAAGCAAACAAATAAATATTTTCCCTTTACCACATCTTTTTTCGCGATCGGAAGCAGCGCAGAATACACAATATCGTTTGCCTCTCTTGCTGTTTGGAAGCTTTGGAATATTCCCAGCGTTACAAAGAAAACGCCGCAAAGGATAGGATAACCGGGAATAAAAAACATGAATCCAAACAGAATGAACAGATAGGAAAGGAAAGAAGCGCTGAGCTTGAGCTCTTTCAGAAGAATATTACGCATGCATATCCCTCCTTTCCAGCCTCAGCATCGTTTCTTCAAGGGTCTCGCCGTTTGCGGAGAATCGCGCGATAAAATCCGCTTTGGATGCGGCCGAAACAAGTCTTCCCTTCGAAATATAAACGATATCGTCAGCGCATTTCTCGATATCAGAAATAATGTGCGTGGAAAAAAACACTGCCACGCCGTCTTTTTTCAGCTCAGAAAAAATCTTTAGCAGCTCATCCCGCGAGAACGGATCAAGTCCGCTTGTAGGTTCATCTAAAATCAGCACCTCAGCCCTGTGGGAGAGCGCAAGCAAAAGATTGAATTTCACCTTCATGCCCTCGGAAAGCTCCAACGGCGTTTTGTGTTCGTCCAAAAGAAACAGGTCAAGATATTTCCGATAAGCCTCATTATCCCATGTTTCGTAAAACCTTTTTTCGCTATCAATGATATCTTTGATCTTTTTTCGCGGATACCAGTTCACTGTCCCTGTGGAATAACCTATATGCTTCTTTATTTCCGTTTCGTTTCCGATCAACGGTTTTTGGAAAAACCGGACTGTTCCGCTGTCAGGTCGGATCAAATTCAGCATAGCTTTTATCGTTGTTGTTTTCCCCGCCCCATTTCTGCCGATAAAGCCGGTGATTTTACCTTTATCTACAGAAAAAGATATGTTTTTTAACACAAATGACGGATACTTTTTCACAAGATTTTGCACTTCTACAATACTCATAGAAACCTCCATATGTTTGATTTATATGATTATTGTAAACTTTGGTTGCGTTAAAATCCACCAACTATAAATAACAATTTCTTGTGGTTTTTGTTATATTTGGTTGCATGATACGACCGAAAACAGGAATCCTTCTTTCTCCTAATCTCGATTTTCTTGTTTTCTGACACCAAGGTCTCCGTCTCCGTGTGTCTCGGGTCAGCAAAAATTGGTCTGCATCACTGACGATGCAGACCATAGAACCGTTATTTCGTAAACGTAATCTTCACGCTATCAAAGGTCACTTTAGGCTCCCACGTTTCCTGATCCAGCGTTCTAAGGGTGAGTTCAGCCTCCTTGGCCACAGGGATGTCACCGTCATAGGTGATATAGACCGTTTCCACGCTCCTCTTCCCCACAGGAACATCCATACTGAGATAGGCTTCAACATTTTCTCCGTCCAATTTCAACTCTCCCATTTCCAAGGAGACATCTTCGCTGCTATTGTTATATGCGTAAACAGCAATTTGAGGCCCGCTGTATTCATCATTTTCTGCCTTGACGGCAAGCACTTTCAGTCCATCTTTGTCATAGATGAGCGCCCCTTCTTGATCGTAGGAGATCCCCTCTTCAAACAAACTGGTCCGGATATTTACCATGTCGCCAACCGCAAAGTCTGCCACATAATCATAGCCATATTCGCTTTCAACTACTTCATTTAAAACCATCTGTAGTTCCAATTCTCGAACAGTGTCAATGTTTTTATCGTCCAGGGAATTTAAAAGCAGATAACAGTCTTTCGTTTCTCCCGGCGCAACAACGACATCGGCATAAAACGTCCAGCCATTCTCATCTTCTACAGGGACATATACCTGTGGTGAAGCAGAATAAGTATTCACGAAAAAGCTGCCGGCATCCACGGACAGAAGCTTTTCAGAACCGTTCACAACAGTCAGACTCAGCACAACGTCGCCGAAGCCCTCCACTTTAATGTCATTAACAGTAACTTTCACTCCGCCTTGATCCAGCACTACGGTCTCAGGAATCGTACCGACTTCAATAGCTCCTTCCGCAGGCGCATCACCGCTGGCGCGATAGAGGAACCAGACCATCTCCCCGCGAGGGCAAGGAGCGGCGGGCCGGACTGTCCTGGCTTCCATATCTATTTGATTTTCATTCAATATCCCATTGACTGCCGCCCAGAAGATCGGCAGCTCATAATATTCGTTCTGTTTCACATCGGTAAAGCCGTTTTCGGAACGTAATCCCTCAACGATACTTTGGATCATCGCATTGCTTATATCCTCCACGGTCCAGTCCTCTGGATTCTCCGGAATGACGGCTTTCATCGCTTCTTCAAAAGGTTCTCCCTCCATGCGGTAGAGCATGGTCAGGATCATGCCGCGGCTGCAGGTCACGGTGGGGCTGAACTTGCCTCCGCCGGTACCGTTGGTGATACCGTTTTCCACTGCCCACTGAACGGCAGTCTGATACCACCAATTGTTGGGATCGGCCTCTACGTCAGTAAAGGTCTCCGTTTGAGTAGGCTCCGGTCTGCCTGCCATTCGCCACAGGAATGTGACAGCTTCTGCACGGTTCACGGTAGCTTCCGGATCAAAGATGCCGTTTCCTCTGCCATTGGTGATTTCTTTTTCTTCAGCCCAGTCCACAGCGTCGGCGTAGTAGGCATCCTCCGCTACATCGATGAAGGCGCCCGCCGCAAAGACGGTCACTGAGCAGTTAAGCGCCAAAATAAGCGCCAACATGACAACCAGAATTTGTTTTAATTTCATAGATGTTTCCTCCTTGAATCGTTCTATCTGTTTTCTTTTTAGCGGGCAACACACCGTTGCCTCACTTACTGCCATCCCTTTAATCTGTAGCCGATATATCCACATCCGGCGCGATCATAATATTGTATTCGGGATAAGCTTGATGCATTTCTTCATAAAGGATCTTCAACCCTTCTGCCGGGCGGATATCAAAACTCATAACAACGTCAAATCTCATTTCCTTCGCTTCCATATCCAGATAAAAGCCGTGGAACTGAACGGCCCAATCGTGAGCCAGCACCTTTTCACGCACATCATTTTGGATCTTGGCGGCCTCATCGTTTCCTGTGTTGTAGGAATACAGCCCTACGCCGGCCAAAATGACACCTGTTTCTTTGTACACCTTCGCTTCCAGTTTTCTGGTCAACCGATCGATCTCCCTGGCGGTCATTTTATCCGGTAACTCAAGATGGACAGAAGCGTAATTCTTATCCGGGCCATAGTTATACAAAATCAGATCATACGCCCCTTTTACCTCTGCTTCTTCTGTCAAGAGTCCCTTGATTTGATCCGTGATTTCCTTATCTGCCCGCACCCCAAGGATCTCATTCAGTGTCTCGATCATCATTTCGATGCCGGACTTGATGATGATAACGGAGATGACCGCCCCAACATACGCTTCCAGAGAAACGCCGCTTGCCATAAAGATGATAGCGGAAGCCAGCACCGACGCGGAAAGGATCGCGTCAAACATAGCATCTGACCCGGACGCTACCAGTGAACCGGAGTTTACTTTCTTGCCCTGCGCCTTGACATAGCGTCCAAGGATGATCTTGACAACAATAGCGACCGCAATGATCACCAGTGAGATCACGCTGTAATCCGGTTTTTCCGGGTGAATGATCTTCTTTACAGATTCGACAGCAGAGGTGATCCCTGCATAAAGAACGATGCCGGATACGACCATAGCACTGAGATACTCGATCCGTCCATATCCCAGAGGGTGTTTCTTGTCCGGCAGTCTTCCCGACAGTTTTGTTCCCACGATCGTAATGATCGAGGAAAGTGCATCGGAAAGATTATTGACGGCATCCAGGATCACAGCGATCGAATGGGATACTATCCCGATAAGCGCTTTAAAAGCCGCAAGCATTACATTTGCCAGTATCCCTATGATACTGGTTTTGATTATGATTTTATCCCGGTTCATTTCCGGTGTTTCAGAAATAGGCTGATTGTCACTCATATCAATCTCCTCCCAAATAAATCCGAGTTGTCGGCCTGATGCCCAAATTACAGCCGCAACCCTGTGTTACCCAATCATTTATTCCACTTTGTTGTTTTAATAAACCGAAAACTATCTACTTCGATACCGTTGCCTTGACCGCACCCAAACAGTGGATCTTTACGACACGGTTATGATCGGTTTCCGCTATCCTTTGCAGCTCATCTACAAAAGACATCACAAACTCCGGTCTGCGTTTGCCGAGAACACGGAAGATCTCCGGCGCTTCCATCCTCACCCTGTCATCTTCATCGTGCAGAAGCGTCTCAAATATCGCCATGTAATTCTCATAAATGTCAGGCGTGTTCGTAGCGATATTCTCCGATGCCCAGATAAAACTGAAGCGTACCTTTGCCTCCTCGTCAGAGGCAAAGCAGAACAAGTTCTTCCAATACGGCTCAATCACATGATAGTTGCCCCTCCCGATTCTGCCGAGGGCGCCTACCGCACGCTCCCGCAAAAGCGGTATTGGACTATCACAGAAAGAAGCGATCGCAGGAACCTCTTCTTTTACCGACAGAGGATATACAAGGCCCATCTCACCAAGCAGCCAGAGTGCCTTTGCCTGTATTTTTACAGATCCATGGGTAAGAAGGGACGAAATATACGGAATACTCTCTTCCCATTTATCCTTGTCCTTTGTCAATATTCCAAGCTCTTTATAGAGTTCCGATTCGTTCAATCCATCATCTCCCAAAACCTGATCTACTTCCATTTTCCAAATAAGCACAGATCGTAAATCTTACCATCCTTAAACACTGCATTCCTTTGCAGCCCCTCACGAACAAATCCGTTCTTTTCCAGAACGCGTTGAGAAGCTATATTCGGAGCATACACAAGTCCTGTGATGCGAATAATATCCAATTCCGAAAAGGCTGCATTACAAATCTGGCAAACAGCTTCTGTCATGATTCCTTTTGACCAGTAATCTGTCAAGAGCAAATACCCAATCTCTCCATCTTTGCAGTAAACATCTGCTTTCTGCTCGACTGAGATATTTCCAACTATTTTTCCATCGACCACAATCGCGCGAAAGACGCCGTCCTTCCCATCATGCTCAGACACCATATCCAACCACCAGTCCGCCGATTCCTCTGTATAAGGATATGGCATTCGATTAGTCAGATAAGAGCGATCCACATCATTGCAGAGCTTTATGAGTTCGGGCTTCATTTTCTGTGTCCACTTTATCAGTTTTAACGTCATTCTTCTTTCTCCGTTTCTGCTCCTCACCGCCGCTGATGGCAGCGCGGAAGCCTTTGTGTGTCTTCTATTATTTCAAATCGTCCAGCTTCCCCTTCAAGAATTGTTCCACACATTCGGAGAAGTCCAAGCCCATGCGCTCGGAGAGTACCGCAAGCCACCAGACGCACTCTCCGATCTTGGACGGCAGTATTTCTTTGTCATCGCTCGGCCAGCGTTCTTGCTGATCCATTGCCAGTCGTCCCACAAGTGCCGCGTCCGTCAGGAACGCCAGAGCATCCTCCTCCACCGACCACTCCGAGCCGTGATATTTCCGCTCAAGCTCGTAATAGAGCCTGCGTATTTCCATCGATTGGTTCTTTAATTCATTTAAGTTCATTTCATCACCTTCTCAAATCGGAACATTCCGTCCGGAAACTGCTCATCTGCCTGCTCCGCCGCATCGGGATCGTTGGGATCGGGATGGTGGCTGTTGAAAAACTCCACGATGTGAAAGCCACAGCGGTTCACATAGAAATGGATATTCCTCTTCTCAAAATACGGTGTGACGGTCTCCCAGACGATAACCTCCGGATACATCTTTTCCACCGCGCACCATGCAGCATAGCCGATACCCTTGCCGTGGACGTGCGGAGAAACAAACAGCAGGTCAAGATTGCCGCGCGTGCCGTCAATCCTGATCACAACACCGCCGACCGGCTTGCCATCCTTCGTAATACGATAAGCCTCACCGCTGTCGATGGAATTCTCAATCGTTTCGCGTGAGATGATCTCACCATCTTCTTCAAAATGATCGTCCCTGCGCCCGAATTCCTCCAGGGCGCCGTAGTTGAACGCTTCCTGATTGTCTTTAATAAACTGGTCCCTGTCGGATTGCTCCAACGGAAGTAAATCTATATTTACCATATAATACCCTCTTTATGTTTGCTTTCCGCCACTGACAGCGGTGCGGAAGCCTTTGTGTGCCTATTACCGCGATTCTGTCTCGATTCTGTCCCCACATTTACCGCAAATCCTGTTGTGAACTGAAAACGGACTTCCGCAGTTAGGACAAGTCCACTGTGCTTGCTGATATTCTAAAAACGCGTCCATCCCTTTTTCTCTGATCATCTTTAAATTCTCAAGCGGAGATTCCCGATGCGGATACTGTGTTGTATAACGGTTTTCTTTCTCCATTACATCCTCACAAGGAAAATCAGAGCATTCATCGCAGTATCGATATCCGTTCTCCTTGCGTTTTTGGCAAAGAATGATCCCGCAATACTTGGCACAGAACTCCGGCTTATTGTCATCCGGGCCATTGCACCCGGGACACGGGTCATTCTCAATCAAAGCTTGCGAGCATATATTACAGTCCAGTCCACATGGCGCTACCATATCTGCTTTAAACCATTTATTCATTATCATATACCCCCAATTCCGTATTTTAACATTGGCATCTGAATAGTCGATTTAACCCCCAACATCTAAACAGTTCAACCCTATGTATAGTTCTCTTTGACGCGCTCTGCCGAGCGATTTTTACGGTCGAATCCGTCTTCTTCTGACACTCTCGTGCTTGACTGTTTACAGCACTTTTCCAGAGGTCAACTCTTAAATGAGTAACACCAAAATCACTGCCTCCACACGCCTTGAAACAACAGTGTTGATATTGTGTCAAGCCTATATCGTTTTTACAAACGGGAATTTGTTAGAGTGTAGTCAACCTGCTTTTCAGCAGCGGAATCCCTTCTTCCACCCACCATTGGTTATCAACACCGCCGGAACTCATTCCTCCGTGAGCAAACTGCTCTATTACGGCAAAATCCATATATTCGTCGGTCATAACCTTGCCTGAAAGGGAAAAGTATTCCTCTTTTATCCACTTTTCCAGCTCGTCGGGAGAAATCATATCCATATTCTCCGCGCGTTCTTTTAGGTAATCCCAAAAATATGGATCTCCTCTAAATCCCCATCTTTCGGGTTTTTCTTCAAATATTTTTGACAGTTTCATATCCTTTCCCCTCCTCAAAGTCTGATTTATTTAATACATCTATCCTATACACTCTATCCGCTTTAAGACATCGATACGACTGATTCCATTAACTGCTAATGGAGAAACAAATCGGCAAACAGGAATATGTCGAAAACAATAAAAACCTTACGATTTACTTCTATGCCTTTTGATAGCATTGATTATCTGTAGGCCGTCTGTTTCCATTCCTTTTGTTTCCCCGTGGAAATAGTGAGTGGGGATCAATGTCAGAGTCAGAATGAACAAATTGATGGAAAAAGCACTACTGATAAAGGATTCAATGGCACTAGAAGCGATAACTTCTGAATGCAAGGATATACCTCCGAGTTTTACCAGCAGCAGTACGGCAACTAATATCAGAGATACAGCTGGACCTCCTGAAAGTATTGCAATCAGTTTAGCTGTTGTATCTATCTTATTCTTCTCTGGCGGCATAAAACAGCCGTCAAAAGGGAACAGCTTCACAGTCAGTCTCTTGGTATTCAGAAGTTTCTTCCCCGATCCGACCCTTATATGCCAATGCCTGTCTCCTGTCACAATCATATATCCGAGAGCATGGCCAACTTCATGCAAAAAAGTGGAGAGGAAGGATAACACCCACAAGGCGCAAACGAATATAGCCAATTCAATTATAATTGCAATGATCTTAGGCATGAAATCACCCTCATAAATCCCGATTTACCAATCTTATTTCAGTTGTTTCATATAACCATCATCCTTCGGTTCATAAGAAACTGAGATGAATTTGTCTTTTTGGTGGTACAAGCAGCATACCGTCTCAACATGCCTTGGAGCAGCAGGTCAAATAAAAGCGCTTGTATTCGACTCACTGGCTCATCCTTATGAGGAAATGGGCAATTCCCCATGGCCGGTCAGGGTCGAAACAGTAAGATGAATAACGACACGCCGACAAGCTGGAATTTATCGAATTGATTAATCGGACAGTCGATTCTTATGAGTCAAGTACCATTGTTGAAAGCCATCCAGCGTGAGTCGGTTATCCAAATTTTCAATCGGCCTTGAAGCAGATTCTATAATTTGTTTACAAGTCTTCTTCTCTCTCAGCATCTCGTATGTTGGGCCAAGTGGATCGCCATATTTTGCCGCTGTAGCCTCATATATATACTCACGAAACAGTGGTGGAGCAGCCTCTTTATACTGTCGTCCAATTTCCCTTCGTTTTTCATGCATTGCTCTGGCAATCTGATCTTCGGAAAAGCCTTCTGCTTTAAGCTTTTCCGGAATGCTCCGCAGTTC